>NZ_JBLYZG010000016.1:0-91187 GCF_049310245.1 Endozoicomonas sp. ALB115
TTTTAGTCGAAGAATTGTGCGGGCATGATTTTTTTACCTCTTCTGTATCTCTCGTGGCTGTAGTGCTTCAGGATTCATCGGGAATTACTGCGCTTCCATTGATTTATCTCAAGCAGGTAAAGTGACAACTGATACTGTTCTGTATAATAACACCTCCAGATTTGAAAACGGTGGTGCTGTTTCATCTGATGAGGCTGTCAGCCACCGGAAGGTAGCCCGTGCATTACCTGAAAACACCAGCATTATTTATGGCAAATCTGATAAAACGCATGATAAGTTTGCTAGAGAGTTCAATGAATATTTCAAAACACTCACAGGTTTTGAGAATCTTTTCGGCAAAGATTCTAAAGATCAGGAGTAAGTATACATAACAAAAATTCCAGGGAACCGAAATGATCAGAATATTGTTCATAGGATCTGCCATTAAAAATGAACTTGCTCAGGTCTTACTGGTCAAATTTGTACTAAAGCCTTCAAAAAATAACTGACCCTGGAAAGTACCGTATGACGCCATCTACCTCAGTCCAGCTGAGCTGGCTTGAAAACATTCAATACAATTACCAAACCGAAGGATTGTGGAGCGCCCTGTTCGCTGTTTTCTGTTTCTCTGGCCATTCAAGGACCATCTCAGTCGTCGAGGCTGAGAGTTACATCAACACCTTTCCTGAATCCGGGCTAACACAAGCTCTAAACAGAAAAATTGACAGCAGGAAGGTGACTCTTAGTCCTGCTGGCGACTTGCGTGCTCAGACTACAAAGCCACGGCCTGACCCAAAGGACACTCGGACACCCGTAGCTCAGGAAGCAGGCCGGTCAAACTCACAGTCGGAGGTCAACACAGGCCAGCTATCAGAACAACATAGGTTGGCAGAACAACAAAGGCTGGGTCAATTGCAGGAGAATATGAAAGAACTTGCAAATTTGGCAACAGAGTATGTCGATATCGTCCGTGAGGTAAGTGATATTCCAATGGCTGCTGTTTTTATAGGCCTGGAACTAGCGGCTATTGAGAACGGCGAGAAAACCCTCTCTGCAAAACAAATCATCAGCGATCTGAGAACCTGGAGTAAGGAATTGAAATTTGGCTTTGACAGCATTATGGACTCATCACAAACGATTACTGATGAATCAGCAGCACAGGCCCTGAAGCAATTCAGACCCAGATTCGACAAACTGGAACGCATACTGGAACGCAAACAGGATGCAGGGTATATTCTGAGTTCTACCCATGATGGCGCTGCCCGGCTGCTGCCTGACATCAGAACAAATATCACTGCTTATCAAGTCACGGAATGTATTTCAAATGCTGAGAATACAGTCATTACTTCGGCCAAAAAATTACAAAAGATTATAAACGATGGCCACGAAGTTCTCGACAATGTACTTTTCGTGACACAAGGTAATAAAGATTATCAGGAATTAAAACAGAAACTGGATTCCAGGATACAGAATATTCTTAATATGCAAGGCACTAAACACAGCTAGATATTTTAAATAAACATTGTCAGGTCTTGAATTTTGAATGTGTTCAAATACAAAGGCCTTCCCCTAGCTTTTCGTTTTTCTTGACTTTATTCAGGAATCAAGACCTGATCCTCGCTTCTTCGCATTTTTACCTTATTCAGTGATTTTTCTTCTCTTCAGAGGGGGAGAACCAGAAGCCTGCCGTCTATTGGTCGTTGTCGTGACTGAGTTCACCCCGTCCGTGCGCCTATTCCTCATCAGCACCCTTCGCTTCTTGCGCAGTGGTTTGCTCAGATCCAACACCTGGACGGTCTTGTCGTCAGAGCAGGAAGCCAGCCGCCCATCGGGCAACACCGTGACTGATGACACTCTCCCGGCATGGACCTTCAGCGTCGCCACACATTGCTCTCCGTCGGGCTTGCTCGGATCCCAAACGTTTACGAACCCCTTATTAGCGCAGGAAACCAGCCGCCCATCTGGCAATACCGTGACTGAGAGCTGCCAACCGGTATTCCCTCTGAGCGTCAATACGCATTGCTGTCCGTCGGGCTTGCTCGGATCCCACACCTCTATGGTCCCGGCAGCAGAGGAGGAAGCCAGCCGCCCATCGGGCAATACCGTGAATCTCACACAGTTGGCATGCACATTCAGTGTCGCCACGCATTGCTGCCCGTCGGGCTTGCTCACATCCCACACCTTTATGGTCTGGTCATCAGAGCAGGAAGCCAGTTGGCCATTGGGCAATACCTTGACCGATTTCACACAGCCGGTATGCCCATTCAGCGTTGCCACGCATTCCTGCCCCTTGGGCTTGCTCAGATCCCATACCTTTATGCTCTGGTCAACAGAGCAGGAAGCCAGCCGCCCGTCGGGTAATACCACGACAGAAATCACGTAGTGAGTATGCTCATTCAGCGTCGCCACGCATTCCTGCCCCTTGGGCTTGCTCAGATCCCACACCTTTATGGTCTTGTCTTCAGAGCAGGAAACCAGCCGCCCGTCGGGCAATACCATGACTGAGATCACCCCGCTGGTATGCCCTCTCAGCGTCGCCACGCATTCCTTCCCCTTGGGCCTGCTCAGATCCCACACCTTTACGGTCCGGTCAGAAGAACAGGAAGCCAGCCGACCATCGGGCAATACCGTGAGAGCATTCACAAAGGTCTTATGCTCTTTTAGCGTCACCACGCATTCCTGCCCCTTGGGCCTGCTCAGATCCCACACCTTTATGTTCCCGTCATTAGAGCAGGAAGCCAGCCGCCCGCCGGGCAATGCCGTGACTGAGACCACCCCGTGGGTATGCCCCCTCAAGGTCGCCATGCAGGTGTTCAGGGAATTGCTTTGTGCAATCAGGTAGTTATTGCTGACGTATCGAAGGTAAGCCAACCGTAATAGAGGGTCCTCAATGTCATGGTCAGGAACCGCAGGTATATCCCTGTTTTCAATTGTTTTTCTGTATGCGTCAGAAGCAGGGCCGTAATATTGAGCGGACAGTTTTTTCAATTTTTCTTCGGTATTGAACAGGGTAAGCAAGCGGCTGCTTGTTGAAGCCAGGCGATGAAATTCGACGAACGTCAGGCTGTCAGCAATTTGAGTCAGCATTTCATCGGGTAATGCCAGTAAAGGCGACACTTGTTTAAGAGGAACCACCGAAACCCCCTCTGTGTTCTTTTCTCCCGGCGGATTACCAGACGGAGTTGTATCCCGGGGGGGAAGAGTGGAAGCATTATCAACGGCATTATTAGGCATGGTGCCTTTGACCGGTGAGCAGCGCTAAAGTTCCTGTCCGACAATGCAATAAATCTGACGTTAATTGATGGCTGCCCATTGGCAAGGATCGGCGTGGTAATCCGCCCATTACATCGAATCATTGATGGGAGGCGTCTGTTTTTCCAGACCCGGCCGTAAACAGCTAACCATATGAAATTATATATTTCTGACTCCTTGTGCTGGAAATTTTCAGAATCGATACCATTGGTATTTTTTACCTTATTCAGTGGTTTTTCTTCTCTTCAGAGGAGGAGAACCAGAAGCCTGTCGTCCATCGGTCGCTGTCGTGACTGAGTTCGCCCCGCCCGTGTGTCTATTGTTCGTCATCACCTTTGGCTCTTTGCGCAGTGGTTTGCTCAGATCCAACACCTTTACGGTCGTGTCTTCAGAGCACGAAGCCAGCCGCCCATCGGGCAATGTCGCGACTGAGCTCACCCAGCCGGTATGCCCATTCAGCGTCACCACGCAGGTTTCGAGGGCATTGCTTTTTGAAATCAGGTTGTTATTCTCGGAATTGATCTGAGCAAAAAGAGTTTCCAGTTACATGGAGTGGATGCCAAAGCAGCAATCGACCGGTGGTGTGCCCACATTGCTGGGGATCAGGAAATACTTAAACTTAACTGAGATCTTGCCTTCAATGGCAGATGAGAATAAAAAAAATCTCTATCGCGTAACCAACCACACCGTTCATATTCCTTAATCACCGTATCCGGGGTGACCGGTTGGCCATTCAACGCCAAACCCCTCTGGTAACATTCGGCTTTGAAGTGTGCCAATTCCCGTGTTGCCTCGGTGGCCTGATAATCCTTAACCACTGCATCCGGTGTGACCAGCTGACCATTTAACGGCAAGTCCCTCAGGCAACATTGCGTTTTGAAACGGGCAATCCCCAGTTTACCATCCGGACTGTCCGGGAAATCCTTGACCAGCTCATCCGGTGTGACCGACTGGTCATTTAATGGCAGGTTCCCCAGGTAACATGCTGCTTTAAAGTACGATAATTCAAGTTTCGCTTTGAGTGCGTGATAATCCTTTATCACCGTATTCGGCGAGATCAGCTGGCCATTCAATGGCAGGCCCCTGAGGCTGCATTCCGCTTTTAAACACGATATTCCCAGTTTGCCTTCCGGACTATCCGGGAAATCCTTGACCACCTCATCTGGTGTGACTGGTTGTCCATTCAATGCCAGGCCCCTCAGGCAGCACTCCTGTTTGAAGCGTGCCAGTGCCAGTGTTGCCCTGGTGACCTGATAATCTTTAACCACCTCATCCGGTGTGACCGGCTGGCCATTCAATGCCAGGCCCTTCAGGCAACAGTCCGCTTTGAAACGCGCCAGCTCGAGAGTTGCATTGGCGGCCTGAAAATCCTTGACCACCTCACCGGGTGTAAGCTGCTGGCCATTCAACGGCATACCCCTCAGGCAGCATTCCGCTTTGAAGCGCGCCAGCTCGAGAGTGGCATTGGCGGTCTGATAACTCTTAACCACCTCACCGGGTGTGAGTGGCTGGCCATTCAACGGGAGGCCCCTCAGGCAGCATTCCTGTTTGAAGCGTGCCAGCTCCAGCGTTGCATTGGCGGCCTGAAAATCCTTAACCACGTCGTCCGCTGTGAGCTGCTGACCATTCACCGACAGGCCCCTCAGGCAACATTCCGCTTTGAAGCGTGCCAGCTCCAGTGTTGCTTTGGCGGCCCGATAATCCTTAACCACCTGATCGGGTATGACCTGCTGGCCGTTCAACGCCAAGCCCTTCAGGCAACATTCCTGTTTGAAGCGCGCTATCCCCAGTCTGCCTTCCGGACTATCCGGGAAATTATTAACCACTGCATCCGCTGTTATCTGTTGGCCATCCACAAAAAGCCCCCTCAGGTAACATTCCTGTTTGAAGCGCGCTATCCCAAGCTGGCCTTCCGGGCTATCCGGGAAATCCTCAATCACCGCATCTGGTGTGACCGGCTGGCCATTCAACGGCAGGCTCCTCAGGCAGCATTCCGCTTTGAATCGTGCCAGCTCCAGTGTTGCTTTGGTGGCCTGATAACCCTTGACTACTGCATCTGGTGTGACTGGCTGGCCATTCAACGGCAGACTCCTCAGACAACAGTGTTCCTTAAATCGCGCCAACTCCAGTGTTGCTTTGGCTGCCAGGTAATCCTTAACCACGGAATCCGGCGAGACCTGCTGGCCATTCAACGAGAGACCTCTCAGGCAACATTCCGCTTTGAAGCGTGCCAGCTCCAGCGTTGCACTGGCGGCCTGATAATCCTCCACCACGGAATCCGGTGAGACCTGCTGGCCATTCAATAACAGGCCTCTAAGGCAACATTCCGCTTTGAAGCGCGCCAGCGCCAGTGTTGCCCTGACGGCCTGAAAACCCTCAACTACGGAATCCGGTGAGACCTGCTGGCCATGCAACCAAAGACTTCTCAGGCAACACTCCGCCTGGAAGCGTGCCATCCCCAGTCTGCCTTCCGGACTATCCGGGAAATCCCCAAGCACCTCATCCGGTGTGACTGCCTTGCCATTCAACGACAGGTGTCTCAGGCAACACTCTTCCTTGAAACGGGCTAACTCCAGTGTGGCTGTGGCTGCCTGATAACCTTCAACCACTTCATCCGATGTGACCCGCTGGCCATTCAACAGCAGGTTCCTCAGGCAACATTCCGCTTTGAAACGTGCTATTGCCAATGTCTGCTTATTGTTTCGATTTGGCTTCCGGTTGAATTCCTGAATGACCTGATCCGGGGTAATTTTTCTTTTATTGTCATGCAGAATGTTCTGTAAGCAAAGTTTTTGCAGGAAGAAGCCAGCTCTCAGAGATGTCCTGTCATTTCTATAGGCCCTTAGCACGACACCTGAGGTGATTTGACGTCCGTGTAATGGTTTACTTTTCCAAAAGGCATCTTCAATACATTGGCCATCATCCGGGGTACTGGTTCTTCTTCTGTGCAATTGATGATTTGATATTCTTTTACCGATAAATGTACTTCTGGACCGGCCAGTAAATCTGCCTGGGATGGCTTGTTGGCCAGCCCGGTAGGCAGGCTTTGGATGGGGGGGATTTGATGCTGTCGCTTGCAAAATAAACCCCAGGACGGTAAATGCCAATGTTTGACCTCAATATGATTATCAGGTTCCATTCTCAAGGTAGACATTGAGCGCCTGCTCCCGGCTTCGGGAAGTTAAAATGGTGCCACGAAGGGTACAAATGTTCATGACGATGGTTTGTCACCCTCTGTCATGAAAGCTTTAGCCACAGAATCACGGAGACGCAGAGGAAAAGCGTTTTTCTGTTCTCCGTGTCTCTGTGCCTCCGTGGCAATTTTCTTTCACGGCAAAGCTCGATCGGAATAGGCCACAATGGGCAAGGTGGGTGGGCCACTTATATTTGTGCATTGTATACCTCTAAAAGCAGTTGATATTCTGGTCTTATGTTTAAGTATCTTCTTGAAACTGCGAACATTCTGAAGTAGGGGTGATCATCTGAATTACTTAAAGCTGAAAACAATGTGGGTAAAATTTTCTGGTTAAAAACAGCTTTAGAGCAAGGTTTATTTTTTCTTGTTTTTATTGCTTTATAAAATGGTTGTTCAGTTTTTTTTAATTCTTCTCCCAATCTTTTTATTTTATCCTTCTTCTCTTTAGTAAAAAATGGTGGAGATTCGTTGTCCCGGGAAAACAGATTTAAATCATTGGCACGTTGATAATTTTTTTTGTTTGCGATTATTGTTGAAGGATCGCCAGTGAGCCATTGATCAAGACTGAATGCACCTACCATCGACTGTAAGATTTCGAAAAGGTTATTTTTTCTGAGAATAACGAAATCATGAGAATATACTTTAACATTAGGAAGTAAATAATAAATCTTATGTATAAAAATATAATTATGTTCTGGGTCACTATTGATGTACGTCTTATATATCTGCTGATCATAAGGGAAAAAAATATAAGGTCTCGAGTACTCTTCTTTAGAGAAGTTTTTTTCAAGAACTGATACCGTCGTGTGGCATGCATCCTCATTGTTTAGTTCATTAATACTCAATTCTAATGCAGATGAAAATGAGTCACTTGCTTTTATGAGAGGTTTTTCAGGCAAGTATTCTTTATCTATATCCTGTTTTTCAGAAGCAACGTTGGATAACAATCTACTATCTACCTTAATCTCATTATGAAGTGAAACACATCTTGCAAATGCGCAGGAAGTTTCCTCTAAGGTTCTCTTAATATGTTGTGATTCTTCCACGATTGTAGTTGATTTTGCTTTATCTGCTACCGGGGGAAAATTGAGCGATGAAGGTTTACTCTTTTTCAAGACTGTGACCTCTCTACCCATGAGGACGCCAGTTGGTGTCTCTGGTAGAGATTGATCAGTCATATAGATGTTCTCTTCTGAATAAGATGAGTCTGCATTGCTCATACCACGCAGACCAGTGCCTTTAATCCAGCTTGTCAGCATCTCTTGTTTCCCAGATTTGTAGAGTGATATTGGTAATGTCACCATCCGTATGACGGCTCAGGACCATCACTTCATGCTCTGATAGTGGATTGAAGTAGGCTTTCAGGATATCGTCTTGCCTGATAATCCCCTTGAGCGGCCAGTCCTTTTGCTGACTGCGCCCCAGGATGCCTACCATTGTAAGGTTGCTAGTCAGCACATGCAGGCCAGACAGACTGAAGCAGGGGTTAGCGGTTGGATTGCAGTCCCTGTTGATGGCTTGTATTGACCATTCGCCTGCCTGATTCTTCCCCCAGATATAGATCGTACCGGTTTTACAACTGACCAGTAAGTGGCTGTCAGACGGACTGAACTGCGCCTTATCTAAACGAGATTCATGTTTGAGCACTATTACTGAGTCATGCATCGCTGTTGATGGGGCATCCGGGTGCGGCAAGAGAGGAGGATTCAGCCACCAGTCCGACAATTTTTCCGGTCTGGGCCATAGCTGCAAATTAGGGCCACAGGGGTATTTCTTGAACAAGTATTTACCGGTAGAGCTGAATTCAAGCAGTTTGAAGTCCGGGGAAATAATCGTCTCTTGCCATTCTCCCGAGGGTTCCGGGCTGAAAATAGAGACCCTTCCAGTTTTGGGTAAAGTACTGTAGTAACCGACCAGAAGCTGATCCGCCACTGGGCTGAATCTGGAATAATCCATATACTCTATGCAAGTACAGGATGTTTCTAATATTATCTGCGCTGACCAGGCTCCACGATCATTCAGAGATAATATGGTTAATTCATACAAACCTTTCGGTAACAGATGCTGCTCCGATGGACTGAACAGGATTTCAACAATGCTTACTCCAGGGCAGAAGCCGCACACCTCCATTTCCTGCCACTGGTTATTTCCTTCCATGCGCCAGATTCTCAGAGGGTTGGACCTGCTGTAGGTCGCCATATAGTTCCCTGAAGGGCTGAATTGGACGACCTGATTGGACAGCATTATTTCTTCGCCAACCTCTTCCCAACAGCGGTGCGCCGGGTGCAAGGTATTAATGTAGCCCGCACTGCTGCAGGTTAACAGGCGATTTGTGCAAGCACTGAAATTTGCCGCGGTAATCACCCGACTGCCGCGGTTATCGGACCAATTCAGGGGCTGTTGTGCCCATTGCCCCCGGTCATCCTTGGCCAGAATTCGAGCGTCATTAAAACAACGACCATAAAACAACAGATGACGACTGGACGGGCTGAAGCGAACAAGATCAGGATCGTCAGAATCTTGTTGCACTGCTTCAGACGTGGGGAGAGTGACTTTAAATCGCGGAACCATACGATAAGCCGGGCACGGTTCCATCTTCCCCAGGGTGGTAAGGCACAGTAATGCCGACATCTGAGGCAGGTTGTTTATTATCCTGTCCCTGAACCATATCCTCCTGGCGTTCAGCGGTGCTGAATGATCAAATGGATGAAAGGGCAGGGATTTTTTCTGCCACCGGGCCGTTGGCTGGTACTGTTCCCGAAAGCTCAGGGGAAGTCGGGCAAAATAAGACAGTTCCTGGATGTATTTGTATTCTATGACCACATCCCGAAATGCCAGACAGGTTGCATTGACATGCCGAATATCATCGAATTCCAGGTAGTCAAAAATCATGACTAAAAGTTCAGGAGGAAGTTTGGTAATCGTTCTTTGCCACAACGGTTGTGTTTGCGGGCAGACCTTTGGGCATGCGACAGTGGGCGGGGATTTGGAGCGTATGGTTTTAGCAGGCGGATTTACAGGGCAATCCGGCACCTTGGAAAGGCCGGCAGCGGTTGCATAGAGAGGGTTGCTCACTGGCTTGTACCATTCCTGTCTTGGCCAGTGATTACCGGCATGATCATTAGTTTCATGTCTTAATGGACAGGCCAAAGGCCGGGAAGTTTCCGGGCAGCTTCCAATAGGCACTATCATAAAGAGTGAGTTTGATCATCAGGTTGTGAATGTTTTCAAAATACGTGTTGTCTGCAATTCGGGGTGCCAGCATCTCTTATTTCCCAAATTTGTAGCGTGATATTGGTAATGTCGCCATTCTTGGTACGGCTCAGGACCACCACTTCATGCTCTGATAGTGGATTGAAGAAAAGCAGGGGGCCGGTCTTGCATTGTGCAAATGTCTTTTCTTATTAGTATAAGCAACAGCTGTCACTCATAATTAAAGACCTAATGGAATGGTCCGCCCCGCTCCCAAAACGGCTTCAAATGAGCCAAGATAGAATGAGTTTTACGGAACATCATTCAGAATAAGAAACGGAGCGAACCATGGGCAAGCGTAACAAATCAGGAACTAATAAAAAGGTCAGGTAGCTTTTTTCGGAATTGATCTGAGTAAAAGAGTTTCCAGTTACATGGTGTTGATGCCAAAGGTCATGTGGCTCTCAAAAAGAAACTTAACCGCAAGGAACTCTTGCCCTTTATGGCTAACCTGCCTCTCACTGGAACGGTGTCGTATTCCAGTAAGCATCATACCGGTGTTTGGCCGTTACCCTATACCAGGCCGGGCGAAATTTGTTGCTATGGGGCATTCCGTGGAGCGCAAACTCTGAAAAGACAGTCAGTATGAGACTTTCACCCAATCATGTTTAGATCTTTAACTGCGTTAATTCATCACCTCTCTTTGCATCATGCATTAATAATGTTTCAATAATGCTATCACACCCTTTAATATAAGCAGTATCCAGTGGAGTTTGGCTATCTTTATTAGGTTCGCTGACATCTGCCCCATACTTTACAAGTAATTTAACCATTGGTAGATCTCCATCAAAAACGGCCCTCCATATTGGTGTTGAATGATAAATACCCGATTTTGAGTTAACCTCAGCACCGCAATCTATCAGATACTCTGCGATATCAATATTTCCTCGGAACACAGCTTCCATCAAGGGAGTTTTGTCATGTTGAGATGATCGTAAAGTATTTAACAACTCAGTGGTGACACAACTTTTCAAAGCATCCAGATTTCCTTCCTTTATAGAATCAAATATGGGGTGACGGCTCTCAATAGTTCTTAGCTCATAGTCTGTTCCATATTTTCCACTAATACATGCAAGGGCTAATCTATAGTCATGAAAATAAGACTGATGTTCGGTAAGAGGAATATAAGCTGCTTCCATATTACTAAAAAAGCTTCTAGCCATTAATTCAATATCACCATCAGTCAATTTATCCTCGTCAAGGCAAATTTTGGAATGCTCAAAGTCAATAAATACGATTGACCTTTCTTGTGGGTTGAATAAAACATTATGAATATGGAGATCCAGATCAATGCAAGTATTGTATGTGTTATGAAAATCCCTCAATGACATAGCCGCATCTATCGCAACATATTCATCAAGGGCCTGCCTTTCAACATCACTCAAGCTTGCAAGAGACTTATAGGGAGGTGGGAAATACTCAATCGCAATCGCCCTCTGTAAATCATGGCGGTCTGTTTTCTGCTCAGAATGCAGATCTTTACCCTCCTCTATAAAATCAAGAACCACATCGCTATCCTCAGACTCTCCAACCATTCTTACGTAGCATTCACCGTAGAATTTCGGGATGTAAGTCGGCCACTCTATTCGCTTCTCTAAACAAACACTCTGAATGTGCCGATAAATTAACAATTCTTTTTGATAGCTATTAAGAGTAAGATTGTCCGGTTTTATGATAAGTCGAACCATTGATTCATTCTCACAAACTCTGATATATCGACTTTTAAAGCCAGTGCTGATCAATTCAACAGTTTTAAAAACACTTTGGGTAGTTTTACATTTATTAAAGTCATTAATTGGAATCATATTCATTGCTCAATCTTAAAAAATAAAACATATGGAATATAATTAAAAAACACATGCATATGCAAAATCACTAACCGAGTAGCAAGTTGTTATAACATACGCGATGTTCGACTTTTTAACTGGCCTGAAAAGGCATGACTGACTTTCTTTTCTGCTATTAGAATCAGTGGGTAACAAGAAGGGTGCTCTCTCGATTTGATAACTGACTCATTCGTCAATTAAACCTTGCCTGACAATACGTTTGACCAAAGTTGTTCCCAGCGACCTTTACTCTGGATCAGAGACCTTGTCACAATAGAACTATGGACTGTAAATGCCGACGTTTGACCTTATCGGGATTATCAGGTTCCATTCAAGGCATGTCCGGGGGGAGATGATTCGATTTTGTCTGGGTTAGCTGCCGACTCTTCTTCTCCTTCATTTCCTTATACATCGATTATAAAGGACTTTTTAAATGCTTTTTTGTCGGCTTCCCATGCCTTGCCTTTTTCGGTTTGGTGGAATCTGGCTTCGATCTCCCTGAGTGTTGGGGAAATGCGCAAATCTTTTTTAAACTTAACGCGCACCTTTTCAAGCGTAACGTTTTCAGACTCACCAGAGACAGAAGATCAGTTGCCTGAGGAAGTCGTAACTCTTTAGTAGTAGCTGGTGAATTGGATATTGAAAAATCATCGATTGAAAGGGGGGGAGATGGTGTCTTCTGGTTAGTTACTTCCTGCTTCAGGTAGTTTTCACGGGCTGAAGTGGGTATTTGTGCAAAATAGCCAGCAGTCGTGGCTGCAGACTCGAATCTTCAGTAGGTATGGAATTTTCTGAAAGAACCTGTTGGCAAGGTTGATTAGCGCAGAGTGCTGCTTTTGAGTCTGCAAGAACTCTGTCCATTTGAAAATTAACCTGTTGGTTTGTTGAATTGTGAAACTATAACTGACTAATCACTTTTTTCTGATAAAAGTTCCGCATTTCCCCAAATGTTTCAATAGCCAATCATTATCAATTGAACTTTTAGCCAACCAGGCAATCTAATAAGGAAAATTTGTATTTAGAGCTGATCGATTATGAATATTACCAAATCAAACCTTCAATTCATTCCCCAAAATCCATTGCTACCACAACCCGTTGGCAGCCAGGCAGTCAGGCGAATTGAGCGCAGTAACATAACGCACATGGATCTTGCTAAATTCCTGCAAAACAGGAAAGTAATGGAGGTCCAAGAGATCGCTAGAAAACTCTGCACGGCAGCGGATCCGGATCCTGGCTTCAAAATTAAAGCACTGAGAGAGCAGCTCAGGGTTTCAGGGTTTGCCAATATTGATAAGTCCAGTTGTCCTGGCGGCGAAAAGCGCCAGCTTATTACCGGGCTGCTCCAGCACCTCCAAAAGGAATTCCTGAATCTTGGGGAGGGCGTTGAAGGGCCTGAAGCGACAAAATTTTGTAAGCTTATCCGGGAACCTAACAGCTGCTTGAGCATGGGAATTGATTGCCTGATCGATGAAATCAATGTGCATAAGCGGGAGCAGGAAGCCGGTGAGCATGGTTTACCCGGCATGTCCGCTGGTCTTCCTTCAAGTGAGGGATTTCCTTCTGGTGATGGTGGTACCACCGGCCAGGCAATGAATCCTGATGTTTTTCAGCAGCTCCCCAGGGAACAACAAGCCCTTCATTATCCACCGGAAAATCCAGCCCCATCAGCGCCCCCTGCCTATGACGATGCGATGGCGGGGAGCCGGGCAAGTGAACTCCCTGAACAGCAGCGATGTAATAAAGGCCTTGATTTGTTTACCCGTCAGCTTGAGCATTACTCCCTGGACCCTTCCGGAACCGGGACTGCCATGAACAACATGGCTCAAATCCTGACGCGTATGAGTGGCCAGTGCACACAGCCGAAGACGACTACAGTGGCCAGTGGGGAGCGGTTAACTTCCCTCGCTGAGCAGGTCCGGATGACTTCAGTAAACGTATTTCGCAACGATTCCGTATCAACGGCCGATATTGGCGTGAGTGTTGTCGGTAACAATCAGGACATTCAGCCTGTTGTCAACGTTTCATGGCTAACGCTGGATAAATTTCCTGTTGAAGTTCAGGAACGTTTGCAGCTTGCGGGTATCGGGGATCATGGCAAAAAAGATGATACGAATATACCCATCGTTCAGGTGTATCTGTGCGCCAGTAGTGAAAAGGCACTGGAAGGTTCTGAATTCACTGTGGATCTGCACAGCACAATCAGAGCGAGGTATCTGTCGAAGTTCTCGCCCCGGGGCATGGATAAACTGATTCCCCTCAGTGTGGCGCTGCGTATGCCCAAAGGGCTGCATCAAGGTGCTGACTTTCATCATGTCGGCTTTGCCCTTCACGAGGTATCGCGGTTTGGAGGGGAACGGCCATCGTCTTCGAGAGCGCTTTTTTCCCATGGACAAGGGCGCAATGATTCAGAAAGGCACAACATTGGCATTCAACAAGTGGCACCCATACTGGAAGCCATGGGGGTTGACCGCAAAACGGCCATGTCCAGGGAGGCCGGACTGGCCATTCCCTTCGGATTTACCTTGTTGAAACAGTCAGAGGATGCTTTGGTGCGAGAAGCAAAGGTGTCAAAAAATATGTTGGGGTCCAGAGAAATGTTTGATTTCGGAAGCTTGTTTGGTGGGGCCAACTCTCGTGGAGGCACCTTTCGTGGAGGCACCTTTCGTGGCGGCAACTTCCGTGGAGGCGAATCAGCTGACGTGCCTGCCTACGACGAATTCGACTACCCTCCGGCAACTGGAAGAACCACCAGGGGGTTCTCCACGCAGACTGATGGAGTTGAGCCTGAGGCCAACGAACCGATTACCAGTGGTATTAATCCCCTGGCATGCACAACGGAAAGAGAATATACGTTTGTAAATGATGGGGCACCAACGGAAGCTTTTGCATGGGTTGGTGGCCTTATCTGGGTGCAGACCGTCACCAGTTTGCCGGGCATCGAAACCAGCGAAGGCCTGAGACAATGGGTAGATAAGCAGAAAGTGGACCCATTAAATCCAGTGCTTCCGGGTATCTTGTAAAAATTATTCCGGGCCAGGTAGCCCCAAGGCGGTTACCGTTCTTTTTTTCGGTACCGCCGCAGTAGGGCAGCCTCTTACGGTAGACGTCAAGGGCATTAGCAGCGAAAAATCCACCGGCTTACTCTGCATCCATGCAGTCGCCTGTACGGAATGACAGCGGAGTATAGTTACCGGTTTTCTGTGATGAATTCCTTAATATCTTCCTTGGGAAGAAACATTGCAACAGTCTCTTACTGGTTCATCGAGAATCAGTTGCACTAATGATATCGGTTTAACGGATTAACCGAAAATAGAATATTGTGTAAGCTGTTGTCTAATGTATCTATTTTTTTTCTGTTTTGTTTGTTCAGGGTAACAATTAACAGGTGAGATCTGAAAACTTCTTCCATCTCATGGGTGATTTTTAAATTGGTAGATACAAAGTAGATGTTATCCTGGTACACCACGACACCTGGCAGAAAATTATTATTATGGATTTTAAAATCCACAATCTCCTGAGCCGATAACTCGTTCAACTCCACCGGCAGAACCGCATTATACACATATTGATCAGGATAACAGGGAGTAAAGAAAAAGGCCTCTTTGTCATCACGGTATACCTGGTTGATGGTTTGGTCGTTGCAACAGTGAACTATGCACTGAATGCCAGTTATTGCGCTATAGAGTTCAGCAATTTTTGTCGCATTTTTCATGTGGCTGTAATCAACTGCAAAGTATTTTTCAGCAATAGCCATCATGTTTTCAACAATGGCCATTAAGCCTTCGACAGTATCATAACCAACCATAATGCCATGATTTTTCATAAAGTAGAGATGCGGCTTCTCTGTGAGGCTTTGCATGTACTGGGCGAAAAGAATGGACACTTCCAGCCCGGGGGCGGCATACCCGACAAAACCGGCATCCGGGTATAGGTTTGATATGATTTTTTGGGCATCACGGTTTATCAACAGGGCATTGATAAGGACAGGATGCAAATGCAGGGTGTATTTAAAAGGGAGGAGGGCATGAAGAAAGACTTCGGCGGTGGGTTTTATATCCGGCAATTCATTAGCTTCCCTGATCGCTTGATTGGCTATTTTAACACTCTCTTTCAGGCTGTATTTTTTCAACAGGTCTTCGTTATCTAAAACGTCCAGTATTTTTTTACTGTCAACGGTTACATAACCATGATTCAATTCCGTTTCTGAAAGGACGCAACCCACTCCCTGAGAGACCAGCAGTTTGCCTGTATCCACTTTAGCCCCGGCATTCCCCCCGCCAGCCTGAACAAGGTCGAAGCGGCCACCGGCGTACTTGCAAATTTTTACCAGGTCTTTAATAACATTATTTTTCATATTCATATCCTTTTGAAATTATGCATCATTCATGCTGTAAGTAGTTGGCCAAATGGAATCGTATATTTCTGGCTAAGTGGGCAGTTGCAACGCCGCAGAGTGACTGACAACTTAGTCAGAAATATATGATTTCATTTGGTTAACTACTTATAGCTCAGCGACTATCACCGCAATGGAAAAGAGAATAATTAAAGTGAAAGCTATTTTTCCGCCAGGTAACTGATAACTGCTTTTGATACCCTTGTTTCTTCCGGCCCAGGGCAGTACGGCCGGAATGATGCCAAAGACAACAGCAGAAAATATTGCGGCATAACCAAGTGCCGTTAAAAATACAGTATCCAGCAATATGACTATCAGAGCAGGTGGCACAAAAGTCAGTAAAGTCAGGGTAAACTTGCCGGGTTTGATATTGTTGGCCTGCAAACCATCCGAAATAAGATCAAATGTTCCCAGGGATACACCAATTAATGACGTGGCAATGGCTAAAAAAAAGAATGCCTTGAATATCAATACAACATTGTTATTGTCTGTGAACTCTGCCATGGCCCGTAAAATGCCTGTTGATGGGTCACCAGAGTGCAGAATGCTTTCTATACCGTTGTCACCATTAACAGGTATTACACCAATGACAATCGTTGCCCATAAAATGTACATGATCAGTGGTATAAGGCTACCAACCACACAGGCAATCTTTATTTTTCTCACGTCACTGTGTAGATAGCTTCGCAAAGTGGGCACTATGACCAGATAGCCAAAAGAGGCAAAAATAACCGGCAATGCTAAGAATGGTGGGTTGAATGTTGTTATTTCCAGCCTGTCAGCCTCCACATAGGGCATGGAAATGAAGGCAAGAGAGATAAATATCAGCAAAATACCCATCACAAAAACGCGATTGATGTTTTCTGACATTCTTATGCCTGAATATATTAAGCCAGAGGCAATAGCCGTAATCACGACAACGGATGTAGTCTTGTTGACGTCAAGAGGAAGAATATATGACAAGGAGTAGCCTGTTAACTCCCCCAGGCCAGACAAATAAGCAGCAAGAATGCAATATAGAAATAATAGGCAGCTTCCCCACCCTATTATCTCTCCGGGTCGCCCCAGAGTGACCGAGATCATCGTGATCAGGTTGGCACCCTCTTTGTGCTGGAGGTTAGCTTCCAGCATAGCGAAGGCGATGACCAGTGAAGCAAGCCAGACGGTGATAAACATAAAGAGGGTCGCTGCAAACCCGTAAGTGCCTGTGGTTACCGGCAGCGCGATCATCCCGGCTCCAACAGTGGTTCCCGTGACCAAAAAAATGCTGCCAATCAGGTTGTTTTTTTCCATGATTTTTCTTTTTCTCTTTTAGTGCATGACGGACTATATCGACCGTGGTGGGCACATTTGCATTATCAGATCATTGATCAATGTCATTAGCAGTGTGAGCGTTCATTCAGTGCGTCTTCAAAATCCTTCAATGGATTGCTATTCAAAAACAGGACAAACACTGAATGTTGAGGTGATGGTGTGCTTTAAGACTGCTTGTCCTCACTGGCGGGCAACCGGTGATGACTGGGTTACAGGCACTGCCTGAGTGCTTTGGTAGCGGCGGTTGCGGTGTTTTAACGAATCTCACGGAGAACCGGGGGCATAGATGACACAGGTTTTTTGCCCCCGGTTTTTGTTAGTCAATAACCTTGCCACGATTCAAGACCCCGGTAGTTTTCTCCATGATTTTACGCCCAAGGAGAATAGAAGGTCTGTATGGATGCAGTGCTGCTTTGATGCCTGAAGGGTTATAGTCAGTGCTGTCAGAATTGTCATCTAAGTGCACAACACCAATATTAGCTCCTCCTCCTCCTGCGAGGAATACCAGGATAGTTACCGCAACGATGGCAACACCGACGAATATGGCTTCAGATCCACGTTTTGGCAGTGTGTAGTAAGGACGGGAGAGATAGTTGAAGGTCTCTCTGCCAGCGGTGATGGTATATTCATGAAGGCTTTTATGTGGTTTTCCACTGGCAACATCTACAGCAATTTTGGCCATGCCAAAGACAGTGCCTCCGGCGCAAGCCCGGTAGCAGCCAGGGCGGTCACATAATAGGCAGCAAAAATACCGCCATTAAGCACCGTTGAGGCAAGTCGGGATGGTATGACAACAGCCTTGCCAGCAGCCCTGCCGACTTTTGACAATAAGGAACGCTTGCTGTTTTCCTCCATGGCCGGAGCAGGCAAGCTGGAAAAATCCTGCCAGGAAGCGCTTGAGGGCAGTATCGGATTGTTCATAATTCAACCTCCTTGTTGGTATATGAAAACGGATAACGGTTTTTGATGAGCTTTAGTTTATTAATATCTGTGGTTTGATTCACTGACATGGGTGTTAGGGGAGAAACAGTGTCTTGAATCTTGAATGTGTTCAAATGGAAAGGCCTGACCCTGGCTTTTCGTTTTCCTTGACTTTATTCAAGAATCAAGACCTGACCCTCGCTTCTGTTTTGGAACTTTCTTTTAATTTAAGACTCTGATGAATATGAATAACCTTTGAGGACTGACTTTCAACATGCTCAAGTACAATTAAAGATAGGAGAAAAAACATGGACCCATTATTTAAAACCTCATGCAATCAGGGGGGAAATTATTTTGCCCCCTATGCTGAAGCTTCAGAAATGGCTAAAGCGGAGCATAACACTGTCTTCGGAAGGATCGTCAGTCCTGTCAGCGGTGAACCATCTGCAGTTAATCACGTAAATTTAGATTTCACAGCAGATTCCGCAACAGGGCAAAAAGAGATTGGGGTTTCTTCCAGAGCAGTTGCTTCCGATGAAGATACCAGTGATGCGGTTAACCGCAAACCAGGTCTAAATACCTTCGTAGGCAGAATCAATTACGCCTTCGAAGAACTGGATAAACAAAATTTCAGCAATGCGGAAAGGTTATTCCGGGGCGTCTACTTGGAAGAGGATCTGGACGAATTGGAATACCATAGGTCACTGGTAGGGCTTGCAAGGTCACTAGTAGAGCAAAACACCTACAAGAAACTGACGGAAGCCCAGCATCATCTGCAAGTTCTCAGGGGTTCTGAATGGTGCACTACATCCGGGGCTTCGATCATTCCTGACCTGGATATAACCCTGAGCCGATGCGAACAAGAACTTGGATTGCCCATTCAGGCTGAGGCTCGGCTCCTGACTCTGAGAAGAAAAAGCCTCCATGCCGATGAGAAGGCAATGTGTGAGCCTTCAGATAATTATCATGCTGATATTGCTATGGTTCGGCAATGGCAGCTTATGAAAAAACCTAAGCTTGCCTTAACACTGCTACAGAACATGAGAGCAGAGTCAACTTTAAGGCTGACAAAGGAACGTTGGCCGTCGAGCCCAGCATGTGCTGCAATAGAACTTCACGAATGCCTGAAAGAGGTAAATATGATGCTGGCGACACTGTCAGGTGACGGGCAAATCTGAACTGACTGAAGAGCAGCTGCTGAAGATGAGTGGCATGCTGCCCCCGGTGACAGTGCTGACAGACTGCGCCATCACGCTGTTACCGACGACTTGGGGTGAAATAAAAGACACCCAAAAATTTGATTAATCGGCCACACCGTCTGTTTTTCTTCTGGAACCTCTTAAGGGTATTAAGGAAATCTACCCAGTAACCAAAAAAAATGACATGACGACCGCCCGAAAAAACCTCATAGATCCAGCCAGTACGCCCTACTACCACTGTATGGCACGCTGCGTTCGCAGGGCCTTCCTATGCGGCAAAGATAATTTCTCAGGCAAAAACTATGAGCATCGCAGGCAATGGGTGGTTGATCGGTTGAAAGCACTTTCCGGTATTTTTGCCTTGGAAGTCTGTGCTTATGCGGTGATGTCGAATCATTATCATGTGGTGCTCCATATCAATAGTCAGCAAGCCAAAAAATGGGACACCAAAGCAGTCTTACAACGCTGGACGCAGCTTTTTTCAGGCCCGCACCTGGTTCAGCGTTTTCTTGTCGGCGATCAGCTGGGCAAAGCAGAGCTGCTGCGTGTCGAAGCATATGCCCAGAAGTACCGAGGTCGGTTAATGGATATCAGCTGGTTCATGCGCTGTCTCAACGAATATTTAGCCCGGCTGGCCAATAAAGAGGATGAGTGCAAAGGGCGCTTTTGGGAAGGTCGTTACAAAAGTCAGGCTTTGTTAGATGAGGCAGCATTGCTGACTTGCATGGCCTATGTCGACTTGAACCCCATCCGGGCAAAAATTGCCGCAACGCTGGAAACCTCAGAACATACTTCTATTAAAGAGCGCATTGAGTCATACGACAGCGCAAACGGAAAAAAACAAAAGACACACTTGAAACCGTTAAAAGCTCAGGGTCAAAACCCGGAACAGGCGATTCCATACCCACTCATTAGCTACTTTGAACTGGTTGACTGGTCTGGCCGAATTGTCCGAAAAGGCAAACTTGGTCGTATAACTGACGATGTACCACCTATCCTGGAGCGCTTGGGTATTGACCCAAAAGAATGGCTGGAGACTATGCGCTGGCATAATCGTTTTCACCGCGCAGTCGGCAAGCTGGCCTCACTGAAGGCTTATGCAGAAAGCACCGGAAAATGCTGGGTTCATGGGATGTCTGTGAGCGGTGCTCTCTACCCTGCCTGATCAACGTATTTTCATTTACTTTAATGTGGCCAGAATCTTCTGAATGCTCTTTCTTATATTGTCTTGATAGTGTCTTCTATCTGGCTGTTGCTGAGTGCTTTTTATACGCTTCCTGTTTGGTATGAATGAGAAATTCTTCTTTTTATTCTTTGAATGAGACATTCTTACAATGATCAATACTATCCCACTTTCACCACCAAAATAACGTAATCATTTGATTTTGAACCATATATTCTATTCGAATATATGGTTGGCACGATATTTAATCGTTTAAAATCAAAATGTTACCAAGGGGTGGTGAAGGTCGGATACTATCATTTAAAAAATGAATAAATGATGTACTCTTCACTATTTAAAAAGTGGGTGTCCTTTTTATTCTTTTTATTGTCCTCTTTTTATTGTCCTCTTTTTATTGTCCTTTACCACCTCAGGAAAGTTGATTAATAGTCAGGGCAAGCCGGTGGAGGTCGTCACCAAGGGGTGCCATGATCCCTGCGTAGGTATTCGTGCAGTACCCATTGCTGAAGCGATGATGGCGATTACCCTGATGGATCATTTTCTGCGGCACCGGGCACAGAATGCCGATGTCGTTAGTCCGATACCGGTTGTTTAAAGCATAAAAAAGGCTTCCGGGTGGAAGCCTTTAAACGTTTAGCCTCCCGGGAGGCTGTACGAATAGTCGTTAAAAGATTTCATAGACAAGGGTTGATCCAGAAACCTCATGGCCAATGATCAGCAAAGGCTTGCCAGTGGGACTGTCCGCTTCTGCCACAAAGACCATACCCTCCGGTGAAAGGTCACCAGCCAGTTCAGGCTGCTCGGCCACATTCACGGAAAAGTCCCGGTTATGGATATAGCGGACATATTCAGGTGATTCCGGACTGGTGATGTCGTACATAAACAGGCCGCCGGTACGCTCAAGACCAACAAACGCATAGTGTCTTCCATTGATTTCACCAATGGCCAGGGCTTCAGGCTCCGGACCTTTGTCATCACTGCGGTTATCGCCTTTGGTTTCATCGTCATTGTTATTGAAGTCAGACTTCAGTATTTCTGCCGTGATGCGCTCGAAATCATCGCCAGAGTCAAACACCAGATTTCCGGATTCATCCCAGATGGCGAAGGAACGGGTACCGTAAGCATAAAGCTGTTCAAACTCACCATCGTTATCACTGTCTCCCAGAGTGTTGGTGATTTTCAGTTGAGCCATCCCGGCTGAATCTTTTGCTTTGTCGGCATTTGGGTGCTCATCAGCCACCTTCACCTTTTTCACACGGAACTCTTCAGTATAAGCAAGGCAGCCGTCGTCTTCATCAAACTTCAGGCCGCCGGAGTTCAGACAATCTGTTCTGGAAGGGCTGTCATACCAGTAATCACGGGCATCACCTTCGTTGGCAGAAACAACATAGGTTTTGCCATTGGCT
This sequence comes from Endozoicomonas sp. ALB115, assembly GCF_049310245.1. Lineage (NCBI taxonomy): Bacteria > Pseudomonadati > Pseudomonadota > Gammaproteobacteria > Oceanospirillales > Endozoicomonadaceae > Endozoicomonas > Endozoicomonas sp. ALB115. The sequence continues at coordinate 21,922 of NZ_JBLYZG010000016.1, forward strand.
TCATAAGAAGCGAGGGTGTCTGGCTGATACATACCGTATACACCCGCCCAGGTTTTCAGATTCACGCCACCATCCCTGTTACTGATATCGGCGGTGTATTTCCCAAAATCTTTGTAGCCCAGGGGGAAGATCTTAACGACTTCAGCTGCTTCAATATCAATGATTGCCTGAGCATTATTTTCCTGCAGGCTGACATAAGCCTTTTTAGAGTCATTGGATACGGTGATGAACTCAGGCTCAAGGTCTTGTGCAACGGTGGCATTTCGGCCAAATACCCGAACTTGCTCGCTTAACTCATTGTGCCTTGGACCGTATTTATTAAACTCAGTAAAGCCAACTTGTCTGACCTCGCCTACGGTACCGTTATCGTTGATCTGGATAATGCTGATGGAACCCTCAGGATCAATTTTGTAATCTTCAGAAGGCTCACCTTCATTGGCAACCAGCGCATATTTACCATTTGGGGTAAAGGTCACCATGTCTGGCAGTGCTGAAGTGTGGACATAATCCCGGTAGGTTGCATTACCTTGATCATCGATGTTGAACAGAATAACAACGCCGTTTTCCTGTTTGATGTCAGCTTCAACGGCAACAGCCAGCAGGCCATCATGTAATGACAGGCTGTTTGCAGCACCGAGTTCGATGTCTGGCAGATAGCTTTGAATATCAATGCTGCTTCGTTTGGTCAGGTTTGAATCGGTCAGTGGGTTAGCGAGAGCCTTGCTGGTTAATTGGCTGGCATCCAGAATATCAATCGTTTTTTCTCCGGCATTCACGACAAAAATCGACTGACTGGTTTTATGCCAGCTGACAATTTCTGCTGCACCTTCAAAGAAAGTGCCAGATGCATAGCGACCAACCGGTTGCATATCCGGGTGGGTTACGCTGGCAGATTGCATATCCAAAGTACAGCCTGAAATGATCAGAGCTGCCAGTAATGGAGCGGTTCTGCTGAAAGGGATTTTCATCGGCCTTGCCTGTCATGTCCTGTTTTAGTTGCTGAACAGTTATAACGGGAAATGATGAAAGAAATATGACAGCTAAATCATCACGGTGTACCGAGACAGAGAAACAATCAGAATAGGGCGGTTGATATAGGTCCGCATGATGCGTGCGGGGATCAGGTGCCGCCAATGGCCAGCAGAAACACAAAAGGGTCAACCAACACGTCAAAAAGGGAATTTAAGAATCATGAGGGTCAAAGTCTCATACTGAGCACAACTACAGACCCTGGAGCACAGGATTTACGTCCCGGAGCCAAAATACCCGAACAAGAAAGGCGACCAAACGCAGCTATGATTTTCATGTGACAAAAGAATCATCTGCGAGAGGCCGCCCTCCATGGAAGTATGTCACCCACTGACCATTCCCGCTAGTAATCACTGCCCTGCAATCGAGATGCTGCAACATCGGTTATCTCTTCTTCGCCAGTCATGCCATGAGCTCCACTGGGAGGATTACGAAAATGAACTGCATAACCTCATGGCTCTTGCAGAGCAGGAGATTCTCTCTGAAGACCTCCAAAAACTGGACGTCAATGAACCTTCTATTGAGGTCAAGGGCACCGTTTATCGCAGGGTGGCTCAAAATCATCAAACATACCAATCTGCCGCTGGCCCTGTCCGGGTAAAGCGAACCCTGTATCGATCCGGCTCAGGAAGCAAATGTATAGTCCCCCTGGAACTCCAGGCAGGGATTGTTGAAGGGTTCTGGTTACCCAGGGCGGCAAAGCAAGCGGCATGGATGGTGGCTCAGTTGCCACCAACCGAAGTGGCAAGCCTTCTTGAGTTGCTGGGAAATATGAAACCGTCGGCCAGTACTTTGGCTCGTCTTCCTGCAAAACTCAGTGAACGGTGGGAACAGTATCTTGAACCTTTTGAGTATATGTCTGGCAGACAACTTTCAGGTTCCAGCCAATGCTGCGACGGTAGCGGCCTCTCTTGATGGTGTAATGCTGCCTATGAAGGGCGGAAAGCGTCAGGAAAAACGGGACAAGGGAGCAGCTGAAGGCAAGCTTACCAGAGGCCCTGCGGGTTGTCAGGAAGCCAGTTGTGGGACGCTGTCGCTCTCTTCACTTTTTAAAAAGTGGGTGTCCTTTTTATTGCTTGTAGCTGACACCGTGACCCCGCCAGAGATTAGCAGCAGAGTGTCCTCCCATTAGGTGCAACTCGCGGGCAATTTTGAATGGATCCGTACAGTTGGTATCAATGTCACTGGAGAATTTGTCACCAATAATTTTGGATAACAGCAGCAGCTCATCTTCAGTTGCCTGATTGAGTACGTCGTAAAGATTTCGATCTTGTCGGGTGAATACTATGCTCATTTGCAAAACTCAAATTTCAAAGCTCAATGCTTCCGTACACTTGCCAGCTCTTAAGTACTGTACTGGTTGGGAATGAAATCTCGAATAATACCTGATAGATGTTATACGGAAAGAGAAGCTGGAGGTTATATATGGTCCGCCCCGCACAAGAGAAACCAGTGTTAAGAAACCATTAAGAAACCAGTGTTAGGTCTTGAAACTTGAATGTGTTCAAAAAGAAAGACCTCACCCTGGATTTTCGCTGCTAATGCTATCACAGGTCAAAGTGCATCCAACAGCCAGCCATAACCAACACGCTCCTGTTCCAGACGCAGGTTTTTTCCGAAGGTATTATCTTTCAGGGCCGCAAACACTGGCGATTCATCCGGGGTAAGCCCCGGCAGTTCACCAGTAAAACGCTTGCTGTCCATCTCCTCTGTACACAGTGCCAAATGCGTTTGCAGGGTGGCTTGGTCCATCAACAAGGAGCGGACTTGCGGAAAATGCTGGCGCAGGCGGGAGAGAATGGCAAAACCGTGGGTGTCAATATCCCCCCAATAGATAATCTCTTTTTCCTTCAGCCAGCCAATGGAAGACAGTGACTGAATACCATAGCCCAGCCCAAAGATGACAATGGCATCCGGTACTGGTGGAAAGGCAAGACCATTGACCTTGTTTTCTGTGATAAACACCTTGCCGGTTCCCGGATCTATAAATTGCGACACCGGAACCGTGATATCCGTCACCGGGCCGGGATGATCCAATAACCGGTATCGCACCAGCGGCTCATCAAACCGTAAACCAAAGCGGCGCTCAAAACCGTTTTCCGCGAGCCCGGCGATGGTCCCATCAAAATCCTCCGGTTCAAGGGCCAGGCTCAGCAACTCCGAGAGAATGCCCTTGTTATTTTCAATAAATTTGCTGTCAACACTTTGGATATCCAACTGGCGGATGTAACGCCCCGGTTTTGGATTCAGCTGAAAATATCGGCAGACCTTCAGCAACCGGGGCCAGCTATCAACCAGCTCCAGGGCTTTTAACGGTTTATCCAGCAGCCAGGGCATTAACTCTGGCAGCTGTCGTCTGGTTGTGCCCGCCAGTTCATCAAACTGGCGAAAGGCTTTGATCTTGCCGATAAAACCCAGCCAGTCTTCCCGGTGTTCAAACACAATGCGCTGGGGCAGGCGCTGGGTACCGAGCTGCTGATGGTTGATGCTGCGATAATCCAGCCGATAACCACTGCCTTTTACCGCCTTGCTATTGCTGTGTAACAGGGCTATCCAGTCCCGCACTTTGGCAAACTCCTGGCTGAGCACTTTGCCGGAAGGTTTGCGAAACGTAATTTCCAGCGGAAACAGGGATTCTCCCTGCAACACACTTCTCAAAAACGCCCCGGAACTCCAGGGGCGCAGGGATTTTTTTTGCAGTTCGGTGAGGGTAATCATTTAGCTAATGGCTTCTGCCCGGTTCTGGCTTATGGTTTCCTTAAGCAGACGCTCCTGCTCCTGCTGTTTCTCCTGTCGGTATTGTTCAATGGTCAGGTTCCGGAGCATAGAGTGGTTCCCGCCCTGGTTATGAACAAAGTGGACAGAGTTCACATAATCTTCAATCACATGAATCTTCTGCAGGGGGGTGACAATCAATAATTGCAGATTCAACCGGCGAAACAGCTCCAGCCCGTAGCGGGCGGACTCGTCAGAACCCCGGCCAAAGGCTTCGTCGATCATAACAAAGCGGAAAGAGCGGGAATGGTTTTCGCCCCACTCCAGACCCAGCTGGTAGGCCAGTGCTGCCGCCAGGATGGTGTAGGCCAGTTTCTCCTTTTGCCCTCCGGATTTGCCACCGGCATCGGAATAGAACTCTTTTTCCGAGTCATCTTCTCGATAGCGTTCCGAGGCATTGAACAGGAACCAGTTGCGCACATCGGTCACTTTGCGGGTCCAGCGTTTGTCCAGTTCGCTCTGGCCTTCCCGGCCATTAAATCGTTCGACAATGGTTTTCACCTGCAGGAACTTGTTTTCCGCATAGGCATCATCGCTGTTATCGGCGGTCAGTGTATCGCCGAGGCAGTTTCTCAGGTCGATTTTGAACTGGTTGATCTCCGGGTCCCGGTGATTGTCCGCCACCAGTCGTATATAGGTGCCGTCGCTGTAGTCAATAGCGGCCAGGGAGCGGTTAATGGTGGCGATTTTATCCCGAATGGTTTGTTGCTGATGATCCAGCCAGTTCTGGAACATGGCCATGTTGTGGATGGTGCCTTCATTAAGCATCTGTTTAAACCGTTGCTCATGGCGGGGCAGGTCTTCCCCTTGCAGGGTTTCCAGCATGGCGGTGAATTCCGCAACTGAGCCCATGGAGGCGTCCACTTCACGGGTTTCCTGGGGATAGGCGTTTTTATAGTCCGCCATCTGCCCGGTAATCCGGGCCGCCAGTTCCCGGGACTTTTTCTCCCGGCTATCCAGGCGATGCTGCAGCCAGCTGCGCATGGTGGATTGGGAGCTGTCGCAGTTTTCAATGGTGATCTTTTTGTCCCCCAGGGCTTCATGTTCCATTTCGGCAAGCGTGGGAAAGCATGACTCCCGGGCGGTTTCCGGAAGCTCTGAAAGCTGTTGTTCAGAAAACTTCAGCAGTTTGTGATCCTGTTTCAGCTTCTCTGCAGCGGTACCGGACTCCCTGGTCAGTTTACGCTCCTGTTCCTCTTTTTCACGAGTAGCTGCTTCACAACGTTCCAGGCGTTCGCGCAAGGTGCGAAGAATGTCGGAGCCTGTTTCAAGCTGCTGCTTTTCCTGTTCCAGGCTGTTGATTTGAATGGCCAGGGGCTGCCAGTTGATTTCGGCAAAATCCGCGTATTTCAGCAGCAGCTTCAGATCTAACTGCCGCTGGTTCAGCTGGTTGATCTGCTGGTTAAACCGCATCTCAGCGCTGGCGGATTTCTGAATGTCGGCTTCCAGCTGTTTACGGGTGGCTTCCAGGGTGAAGATTTTTTCCCGGTTGCTCCAGCCCAGGACAAAACGGGAACGGTCATCAATACGGTAACGGTCGTCTTTTTCATGGCGGCTGCCGCCACTTTTGATCTGTCCGGCGGTGGTGATGGCCCGAACCTCCCGGCGGAAGTCGGCCAGCTGATCGCAACAGATATAGTCAAAGCGCTGGGACAGTTCATGCTCAAGCCAGCTGTAAAACTGGCTGTCGGTCTTGATCGAGACCTTGCGGCACAAGGAGCGAGGGTCAAGGGTATCGGCCGTGGCGCGGGCGGGCTGGCGAACCCGGTAATAGACCAGACGTCCCTTGAGGTGGGTGCGATCCACATAGTCAGCAACGGACTGGTAGTGCTCATCGGGCACCAGCAGGCTCAGGGCAAAATTATGGAGTACTCGTTCAACCGCCCCTTCCCAGTGTTTGTCTTCTTCGCGAACCTGGAGCAGTTCACCGGCAAAGGGCAGGGTGGATTCCGGCAGGTTGAGGGATTCACTCAGGGCCTGACGGATGGCCAGGTTGCGGCTGGGGATATTGGACTGACGACTTTTCAGCGAGGCGATCTCTGCTTCCAGTTCATCGTGCTGACTGCGCAGTTTCTGGAACTCAACGCGGTGTTCCACTTGCTGGTTTTGCAGATCGGCCTGCTGTTTCTCCAGGGATTGCAGTCCGGTTTCCGCCTGCTGCCGGTTATGAAAAAAACCATCGTCGTCTGCAGGTTGGGAGAATTCCAGGATGTTGCACAGTGCCTGGTAATCATCACAGGCTTTGGCGATGCGGTTCCGTTCCCGTCCCAGTCGTTCCAGTTCTGTTTTTAGTTCGGAGAGGCGCTGGCCACCATTCTGGTCAATGGCCCGTTCCAGTTCACGGCTGGTGGTGCGCAGGTCATCAATGGACAGACGCAGCTCCTGCAGGCGGGATTCGAGTTTTTGCTGTTCCTGTTCCCGGCGTTGGATGCGCTCCGTCAGCAGCGTGATTTTTTTATCGGCAAAAAAACCGTACAGCGCTTCTCTGGACTGGCGCAGGGCCGCAATGCTTGACTCAATGCTTTCATACTGGTTGCAGTTGTCAATCATGGGGGCGAGGCGGTCAATTTGCTGGCGAGCTTTCAGTACCGCCTCGTGAGCCCGGTTAAGATTGTCAAACTGACGACTGAGTTCGTTGACTTTCTCTTCGGCATCAGTGCTTTCCAGCATGTGGCTGCGGACAAACTCGGTCAGGTTGCCCACGGATTTCATGGAGACGGTCTGGTAAAGCAGCTCCAAAGCCTGATCGTTGTCAATGCCCATCTGGCGACGGAACTCGGCCTGGTATTGGCTGAAACTGTCAAACAGCTTGATGTGCTCCTTTCGTTTCAACTTTTTTTTCAGGTCACCAATATCACTGCCAAAGCCGCTGAAGTGTTTGGCAATGGATAACGGTTTTCGTGCCACCAGATAGAAGCGCTCCGGCGTATTGCTGTTATCCCGGCTCCAGAATACCTGGGCCAGGGTGATGGTCTGGTCAAACCCTTCGTTGACAAAACGGGCCAGCAGGACGCTGTAGCTGTTATGGTCGCGCAGGGCCACCGCTTTGGCGCTGAGGGTGTCGTCATCCTTGGCGCTTTTGTAGTATCCGCGCACATAGGAGGTGAGGTTGCGCTCTTTGGTTTCCGCACCCGCCGCCTTGTTGTAGGTGATTTTCTGGCTGGGGACCAACAGGGTGGTGAGACCATCCACCAGGGTGGATTTACCGGAACCGATATCCCCGGTCAGCAGGCTGTTATCACCACCGGGGGTGGCGACCCAGATTTTTTTGTGAAAGGTTCCCCAGTTCAGCACTTCCAGGGCTGCCAGACGAAAGCCAGCCCGTTTTGTGCTGTCGGAAAAATCAAACGAGTGTGTCTGCATGGTCCCGGTATACCTTGAGTTTGTCGTTAAAATCCGCCAGCCAGTCGGCATCCACCAGTGCCTTGATGATGCGTCGTACTTCCCAGGCGGGGGGATTGCCGGACAGTTTTTTCAGGAAGCCAAATTCGGCCACTTTATTGATGTGGGTATCGATCTGGTCAAACAGTCGGGCTTCATTGGCCCGGTCCGGCAGGAACACCCGCATCACCTCAACGATCTGTTCACGGTTCAGGATCAGCCGGGCATCACCACCGCTGGCGTCCTGCTCCACCATTTTTTTGCGCAGCAGTACGCAGAGCAGGCTGACCGGAAAACTGAGGGGGCGACGGGCCACCAGTCGCGGCAGCTTTGTCTTGTCGTCGTCTGCTTCGGTGGTCTCTTCATCCAGTTGCCGGAGAAAAGCGTAGCCTTCGGCCTCGTCCAGGATCAGGTCCAGACCCATGACCCGGACATAGTCCAATACTGGCCCATGAAGTTCTTCAAGCTGCTGCCATACCGCTGGATTCTGGTCCCGGTAGACAACACCTTTCATCAGGTTGACCACAACGACACCCAGATTGGCGTTCCCCTGTGATGGGGCTGATTCATTCTTACTCATTTTGTTATGACGAAGTGATTAATAGGTAAAAAACCATTAACGGGTGAAAATCACCGAAGGCATCCACGCCGCTTTAGTATTCCCGGTATTGTCCAGCCACTGAACCGCTTGATTATGTTCAGCGTTGATTACCGCCCGATCCGATTCAGCCGCGATATGTAAGTAGGCGACCACTTCGCTTAATCCTTTTTTCACCGGGTAGAGTTCCAGCAGTTCTGCCAGGGTGATTTGTGACCGGGTTTGCAGGGCGAAGCGAATCTGGCTTTTCAGGGCCTGCTCATCCACATAGTGCTGATTATAGAGTGCGCTGGTGTCCACATCGCCCTGACCCTCTTCCGGCACTTCATCAATCACCGGGCGCAGGGCAGGGCGGAACAGCCCCCGACCCATGGGCAGCTCCACTTCCGGTTTTAATGGCGACAGTGTGGTGAACAGTTTATCCGGTGGCGGGTGCTGGCGAATGGTGATGGCGTTCTGCTCAATATCCCGGACAATCTCCATAATCCGGCGGTTTTCCAGCCAGGCCTGGTCATCCAGGTAGCGGCGTAACTGTTCCACTAACAGGGCGCAGGTGCTGTTCACTTTTTCCCCGGCTTCCAGCAGACGAAAACGAATGCCGTCCAGCAAAGGGTCTTTATCACTGTTGAGGCTATTGATTTCCGGCAGCCGGAGGACTTTTTGCAATGTCTCCTGCAATTCATCCTGGCTGACCGGGGACATCAGCCAGCTCCAGAATGCCTTGAAGCTGCGCCCCTGGTCCGATTCAGTAATGGCATCCTGCTCCGAGAAAATGGTGTCCAGCATCTGGCCCTTACCGCTGCTGCTGGTGGTGATCCGCTCTCTGACGCCCCGGTCCAGTGCCCGGAAGTTCTCTTCCACCTGACGGAAGTCAGACAACAGCTGCCGTGCGGTATCTTCTGCCTGCAGGAATTTTTCCTTGATACGGGTACCGTCGTGAGGGGTGACATGACCTTCACGAAGCTGGGCAATCTGTCGTTCAATGGCGGTCTTTTCCTGCTCTAATTGTTGAATGCGCAGGGTGGGGTCGGTTTCGGTCTCATCGGCAATTTCCCGCAGTAGCCGGAAAATGGTCAGTAGTCTGGACTCGGTGCCGACAAATTGTTTCTGTTCAAAACTGGCAATCCACTCAATCACTTTTTCGGTGGCGGGCGTCAGGTCAAACAGCGGTTCATCACCCATGCTGGCGGGTGGGTAATACTTTCTTAAATACCCGTGTTCACCGGCAGACCAGTTGTTGAGATAATCCCGCCCTTTTTTGGGGTACCGGTTCTCCCCGGTGGTTTCCCGTAGATGGTGCAGGTAATCGTCCAGCCTGGTGGCCAGCTCTTCTGCCCCCACCGAGCGTTGGTTGGTGGCAATAAAGGCGCGGTGCAGGAAGCTGATAATCAGCGGTGCGCTGTCTGCCTGCAACAGTCGCCAGGCCGGGTGGCTGCGCAGGCCGGAGATACGGTTGAAGTCCATGGGGCAGAATGAGTAATGACAGAGCCAATAATAAATAATGGCTGTGATGGTAGTTGATTACGGAAGCTTATTCCATGACTTCGCTCCTATTCTCTCCCGGTTAGAAATTCTACCTGAATAACTTCCTCTGTTTGCCACAGAGACACGGAGGCTCAGAGGAAAAGATTTTTCTTTTCTCCGCGCATCCGTCTCTCTGTGGCAAGGCTTTTCTTTGCTGGATAACATCGAAAATGTGGCAGTTATTTCAGGGCAGTTCCATAGAGAGCATTCGCCGTTTTTTCCGGTAATGGCGACGATACCTGTTCTCATGCTTACGCCATAAGTCATTTGCCTTTACAATAACCAGCCATAAGATTGATCGAACGAATGCCGGGAAGGATCATGACTGACAGTGGCAAGCAAAAGCATGATGGCACAACGCACTTTGGTTATCGTGATGTGCCAGAGAGTGATAAAGAAGGGCTGGTAGCGGGTGTCTTTCACTCGGTAGCCAGTAGCTATGATGTGATGAATGACCTGATGTCCCTGGGTATTCATCGGCTCTGGAAGCGTTTTACCATTGAGCTTTCTGCCGCCAGGCCCGGTCATGTGGTGCTGGATATCGCCGGGGGGACTGGCGATCTGGCCAGGCAGTTTTCCCGTATCGTTGGAGAAACCGGGCGGGTTGTGCTGGCGGATATCAATGAATCCATGTTGCGCGTCGGTCGGGATCGACTGACTGATCAGGGTATTGTTGGCAATATGGAGTTTGTCCAGGCCAATGCGGAATGCCTGCCTTTCCCGGATAACACCTTTGACTGCATTACCATCTCTTTTGGTCTGCGTAATGTGACGGATAAGAATGCGGCACTTCGCTCTATGTGCCGGGTGTTAAAGCCGGGTGGGCGGTTGCTGGTTCTAGAGTTTTCCAAAACCAACCATCCATTGCTGACCAGGGCTTACGATGCTTATTCGTTCAGTTTGCTGCCAATGATGGGCAAGCTGGTGGCCGGGGACTCCGAAAGTTATCAGTACCTTGCGGAAAGTATTCGCATGCATCCGGATCAGGAGACGCTGGAAGGCATGATGAAACAGGCCGGGTTTGTCAATACGGCCTACCACAATATGACCGGCGGCATTGTGGCGCTGCATAAGGGAGTTAAGCCCTGATGGCCGACTCTGATAACAGCTCTTCTGACAGCTCTGTTGATAACATCGTCGTCAAGATGGGGTTGCTGGCCGCCCTCGAGCGTCAGGTCAATTCACTGTTGGCTCTGGATCCGGTCACCATAAAAAAACTGTCGCACTGGTTTGGTAAGGTGGTGGCTTTTCAGTGCACTTCGCCGCAGTGGTTATGTTATGTCCACTTTGAGCATGACCGTATTCGTCTTGCCAGTACTCTTGGTGAAGAGCGCGAATATGCGGTGGATGCCACCTTTACAGGTTCCAGCATTGCATTTGTCACACTGGCGACGCGCAGGAATCTGCCGTTTGCTGATGTTCCCGGGTTGAGTGTTTCTGGTGATAAGACACTGATTGCTGATTTGCAGCAGATTCACCAGCAGATGGAGTTGGACTGGGAAAGACCGCTTTGCCAGACCTTTGGCGACATCACCGGACATTTTATGGCACGGGGGCTCCGCTTCGTCGGTGACCATGTTCACCGGGGGCAGCAGCTGGTTATGGACAACCTCGGGGAGTACCTTCAGGAAGAACTTCGCCTGATTCCGTCAAGGATTGAAGTGGAAAGCTTTGCGGAGGAAGTGGGGTGCCTGGCTGAGTCGATGGAGCGGCTGGAGGAGCAATGGCAAACCATACAACCTGCAAAAAATACATCTGATGCCAAATCATAAGTCGGGGGCCTGACGTTGATCCGTTTGTTGAAAATTGTGGCCGCTGTCGCCCGTAACCGGCTGGATAATCTGATTGATTCGGAGCGCTCACCGTTCTGGCTGCGCTGTCTGCTGATTCTGCTGCCCTGGCGCTATGTTATCCGCAATAATGCCCCCCGGGGTGAGCGTGTCCGGCTCTCTCTGGAGGCGCTTGGGCCTATCTTTATCAAGTTCGGGCAAATCCTCTCAACCCGGCGGGACCTGTTGCCGGATGATATCAGTGATGAGTTGTCCCGGCTTCAGGACGATGTTCCGCCGTTTCCCGCCGCCGAGGCGATTGGCATTATTGAGTCCAGCCTGGGCAGCGATGTTGATACCCTGTTTTCCCGTTTTGATCGTGAGCCATTGGCTTCTGCCTCGGTGGCCCAGGTTCATACCGCTCAGCTGCATACCGGGGAAGAAGTGGTGGTCAAAGTGATTCGTCCGGGCATTGACCGGGTGATTCGTAAAGACATTGGCTTAATGTATCTGTTTGCCCGCGTGCTGATTGCTTTATCAAAAGACGCTCGTCGTTTGAGGCCGGTGGAAGTGGTGGCCGACTATGAACGTACTATTCTGGATGAGCTTGATCTGTTGCGGGAAGCGGCTAACGCTTCCCAGCTGCGACGTAACTTCCTGACCTCCCCCCTGTTGTTTGTGCCCCAGGTGTACTGGGATTATTGCCGCACAAAAGTGATGGTCGTTGAGCGGATTTACGGGGTGCCTGTTTCCGATATTGCCACGATGAAAGCACAGCATGTGGATATGAAAAAACTGGCAGAACGGGGGGTTGAAATATTCTTCACCCAGGTGTTTCGGGATCGCTTTTTCCATGCGGATATGCATCCGGGCAATATTTTTATTGATACCACCAATCCTGCCGAGCCCCGCTATATCGGGATCGACTGTGGCATTATCGGTACGCTTGAGCCGGAAGATCAGCACTATCTGGCCAGTAACCTGCTGGCTTTCTTTCGGCGGGACTACCGCAAGGTTGCCCAGTTGCATGTGGATTCCGGCTGGGTGCCCAGAGATACGCCGGTAGGAGAGCTTGAAGCGGCGATTCGTACCGTCTGTGAACCGATCTTTGAAAAGCCCCTTAAGGATATCTCCTTCGGCCAGCTGCTGGTCAGGCTCTTTCAGGTGGCCCGCCGCTTTAATATGCAGGTTCAACCGCAGCTGGTGCTGCTGGAAAAGACATTATTGAATGTCGAGGGATTGGGGCGGCAGTTATACCCGGATCTGGATCTCTGGGCCACGGCTCAGCCTTATCTGGAAAAGTGGATGAAAGACCAGGTCAGCCCAACCGGCATTCTCTGCGATATTAAGGAGCAAGGTGCAGACTGGCTGCTAAGTGCTCCCGTGATGGCCCAGAGAGTGATGTCAACGGTGCGAACCCTGGTTGATCAGCAACAGGCGTTGCATCATCAGCAGGTGAGGGCTGAAAAACGCCAGCAAAAGCAGAGACGTTTTGGCGTTCTGTTACTTCTGGCAGGCGGGGTGTTGATGGTGACTTCAGGTTCCCTTTTTGTGGAAAAAGAGCTGCTGGACCAGACAATGGTTGGATTACTGGCTGTGGCAATGGGGGGATGGCTGGTTGTTCGTTAAGAAGATTGCCAGCTTACACCGTTGTTATGCCCCCCGGGTCAGGCTCGAATCGGCCCATGAACTTTTTCTAATACCGGGGGTCAAAATATTGGTTTCCATCAGCTATCAGGAGTTGCCCCATGAATTCGGTTTCGGGTGGTTTTGTAAGCAGCGCCCAACCATCAGGCTACGGCGCTACTGAAGCGTCAGGTCCAGATGTGCCTGGACGTTTCTCGGGGCATGACGTCGTTGCTTCCCAGCCTTGTCACCTGTGTGCTGCGCCCCCGCCGTCCTACTCGGAAGCTATGAGGCAGACGCCACAAGCTTTTCCAGACCGTAATAAACCTGACCGTAATAATGTGCTTTTGCTCAATAACGTCAGGACACAGATGAGAGAAGATGCTTTCCAGGTAGAGCGGCGTGCTAACGATAAAGGGTGTTGTGAACAGCTATTTGGCAATGGTTGTTTAGGTGATCTTCTCCAAGCCTGTTGTGTTAGTGCCTGCATGCTAACGTTGTCGTGTCTCGGTGGGTAACAGGGATATGATATCTGATCAGCCGCGTAAGTATGTGAACAAATAAAATGATTGGACAGTGTTATGAAAACAACTCACTGGTTGGATGAGGTTCAGTGGAACGATGATGGCCTGGTGACAGCCATTGCCCAGGACCATAAAACCGCAGAGGTTTTGATGTTGGCCTGGATGAATCGGGAATCGCTGGAACTGACCCTGAAAGAACAGGTTGCCATTTACTGGTCTCGTTCACGGGGCAGGCTATGGCGCAAGGGCGAAAGCTCTGGCCATACGCAACGGCTGGTAGAGTGCCGCCTTGACTGTGATGGCGATGCGATCCTGCTGAAAGTGGAACAAACAGGTGGTATTGCCTGTCATACAGGACGTAAGTCTTGCTTTTATCGTCGCCTCAGTGATAACCATGGAGACGCATCGTGGGATACCGAAGAGCCGGTGTTACAGGATCCGGCAACGATTTATGGACATCAGTAAAGGCTGTATTCTTTGCTGTAAATCATCCCACAGGTTAAAACATGAGCGATATAATCAAAAAATTGACTGAAGTATTAAGCAACCGCAGGCAAGCTGATCCGGATTCCTCTTATGTTGCACAGCTTCATAGCAAGGGACTGGACCATATTCTGAAAAAAGTGGGGGAAGAGTCAGCAGAAGTGCTGATTGCCGCCAAGGCATCAGAATATGACCATAATCGGGAGGCGGTTATTTATGAAACGGCTGATCTCTGGTTCCATACTATGGTCATGCTGTCCCATCTTGGGCTTGAGCCTGCTGATGTGTTGAATGAGCTGGATCGTCGTTTCGGGCTTTCCGGTATAGAAGAGAAAGCATCCCGCGGGTAACTGTATTTCCTGACTTTTCCTGAACGTTTGTTGCAAAATAGCCACGCTCCTGGTGATGGAATGGGGTAATATGTCCTCTCTTTGTGTATTATTTGATCAGCTTTATGGAGAGCTGAAGGAGTAGAAAATGGGTTTTGGTGGCATCAGTATCTGGCAGTTGCTGATCATTCTGTTGATCGTAGTGATGCTTTTTGGTACGAAAAAGCTTCGTGGAATGGGCAGTGATCTGGGCAATGCAGTAAAAGGTTTTAAAAAAGCACTGGGCTCTGATGAAGAGTCGGAAGGTGAGAAAAATAATGAAAAAAACTCAGGGAAGCCTGAGCTGAAGGCTGGCTCTGTTGAGCAGCGTAATCTTGAGTCTGACCTGGAAAAGTCCAGGCATAAGCAGTCTTGACTGTATAAAAGGGCTTTCAGGCCGGTTTTGGCGGAAGCTGTTCTTTTGAGCCAGGTGTGATCCCCTCTTGCAGGGGAGCTACAGCTACGCTTTGGTAATTGAGTGGCGATCGAGAGGTGTGATAGTTCGCTGTGCTTGATATAGGTTTTACAGAGTTGTTATTGGTTGCCGTAATTGCCCTGGTGGTGCTGGGTCCGGAGCGCCTGCCTCAGGCCATCCGGACAACCGCTTACTGGGTGGGCAAAATTCGTCGCAGTTTTCAGTCCGTCAAAGAGGAGCTTGAGCGGGAGATTGATGCCGACGGAATCAAACAGCAATTGCACAATGAAGCTGTCATGAAAGAGTTGAATAAAACTCGCGAACAGTTTCAAAGTCAGATCAATGATCTGAAAAAGTCTGTGAGCATTGATCCTGCCGAAGACCAGACGTCTTCCGGTGTAAATGCCTCGTCCGGGGTTGACAGTGGCTCAGTGAGTGGAGATGGCAGTGTTAACCAACAGGCAGTGAATGACACCTCTGCTCGCCTGTCTCAGGAAAAGGGCAGTAACTGACACTCCCCGCCCTGGCGGGCGAGGGTTCTTGATCGCTCAAGAACGTTTCTGTTTCACGGTCCGTAGCTCAGGGAACAGGTGGGGCCGCCTAGGCTTGGTTATCGCATAAAAGTTCCACAGTGGGAGCTTTTACGATGACGAATCAACCCATGCTCCCCAAGTCTCACACGAACTCCGCAGACTTTACATCCCGTCTGCCCGACGGTAGGTCTACAAAAGACTGAATAAAGTTAGCAAGGAATGAACAAACACTCAAGCGGAGCGCTCTGCGCGCTCCTGTCTTATATCACCGCCCGATTGGGCGATGCTTTACGACGGGTTTGGTAAACTATGTCACAACAAACGTCGGATGATTCTCAACAGACATCAAAAGGTCAGGATAAAGAGCAGCCGCTCGTTCAGCACCTCCTTGAGTTGCGCGGGCGTATCCTGAAAAGCCTGGTTGCCGTGCTGGTGGTTTTTGCCGGGCTGTTTTATTTTGCCAACGATATTTACGTTTATATCTCGGAACCGCTCCGCGCCAGCCTGCCGGAAGGCAGTACCATGATTGCCACCGAGGTGGCCTCACCCTTTCTGGCACCCTTTAAGCTGACCATTGTGCTGTCGCTGTTTATTGCGATTCCATTTATTCTCCATCAGGCGTGGGGCTTTATTGCGCCTGGCCTGTATCGGCATGAAAAAGTCATCGCAATTCCTCTGCTGGTTGCCAGTATTGTGTTGTTTTACCTGGGCATTGCCTTTGCCTACTATGTGGTCTTCCCTTTGATTTTCTCGTTTTTCACCACGGTTGGCCCTGAGTCAGTCACCGTGATGACGGATATCAACAGTTATCTGGATTTTATCCTGAAGTTGTTCTTTGCCTTTGGTATCGCTTTTGAAATCCCTGTGGCGACGGTTCTGCTGGTGTGGTCGGGGGTGACTACGGTCGAAAGCCTCAAGGAAAAGCGCCCATACGTGGTGGTTGGCTGCTTTGTGATCGGTATGATCATGACGCCGCCTGATGTTATTTCACAGTCTCTGCTGGCCATTCCGATGTGGCTGTTGTTTGAGTGCGGAATTCTCTTTGCCCGGTTTGTGAAAAGCCGGAAACCGGATGAGGCAGAAACTTAGTACTCTTTCGCAACGCTTATTATCGTTGTAAGCATTGGTGTTCAATGCAGATATAGAAGTATTGAACCTTTTCTTGTTTTGTCGGTCAAATTCATCTTTAAGCAAAAAATTGAAAGATGATAGGTATATATACCTGGAGTGACAGATGAATCTTAATCCTCATCCTCATCGTTATAGAGAAGTTTGCAGAGCTATTGCTCCCGATTTGCAATCCATGACTTTCGGGTCAGAGCAAGGCTCGGACCCGAAAAATGGCAACGCAGAGAGTGTCAAGGTGTTAACTGGTGTTGAGCCAAAGATTAAACCGGAAACCATTGATCAAACCAGGAAGTTATGTGTCGGCCTGGAACAACACAAGGTGGTTAAGCTGGAGCAGATTCAGACTTATCTTACTGGAGGGGCTGATCTGAATACAGAGATTACCCTCGGCGACTTGAGAGGTTGTAACCCATTGCACTCTGCGGCCATATCAGGCAATGGAGAGGCGGTGGCAGCCATCATTGCCACGGGTAAGGTAAACAATATCAATGTTGTTAATGGACATGGTTTTACGCCACTGGCATTGCTTTGTGGGGCCAGGGCTGAGGACGCCAAATTCATTCGTCGTTTTGACAGTGTATCCGAAGAGCGCAATGGCAGGCGTGTGGGTCTTGAGGCCTTGCTTGGGGCAGGTGCCAATCAGCACATGATGGATAGCAACAGTTGGAAGCCTATTCACCATGCCGCCAGGCACAACTTCCCGGGATTGATCGAACTTCTGGTGGAACAGGACCGGTTCGCTGGTATTGCTGGCATTGCTGGTATTGAGAGCGCCGCACTTTCCACCGATATCATCAATTGCCAGGATCGACAGGGCAATACGCCATTGCACATCGCTGCCAGTAATAACCAACTGCATGCGGTAGAGGTATTAATAAAGCTGGGAGCGAATGTCAACGCGCTCAACAAGGCTAACCAGAAACCATTGCATCGGCTGTGTATGGTTCAAAATAACAATAATACCTACGGAGGTAAGGTAGCCTGTTTGTTGCTGGAGAAAGACCCAGATCATAACTGTCAAGATAAACATGGATTTAACTGGCTTGAATACGCGTGCAGAAACGGCATGGTTTATCTTCTGGTGTATGTTGCAAGCGTGGAAAATTCGGTATTGCACAACCAGGAGAATAAAATCACCGTGGACTTAAATGGTAGATGCAATGTGAATACTGGCAAGAAATCAAGCATAACCCGGAGTCAGTTCGAGCGAGTTATCACGTTGCTCAAGCCACTTTCAGGTGTCGAGGTCTCTGCACCGGAACAATTCTGCGAAGAAGGTGTTCGAGATTCCCAGGTGCAGAATGAGAAAGATACTGATGACGGTTGCATGGATGTCAGTGTGGATCAATCGCCATTTCTGCCCCCCTCAATGCAATCAGGTTGGAAGGATGACAATAGTTCTTTTTAGTGAACGAAGTTGACCGTGAATGGTATGCCTTGTGTGGCAACTGCTCCTGCAGTTGCCTCTAACCATGCAGTCGCGCGTTGGTAGCAAATTGGTCTGAAAGTCCGATTTTGTTCGACAAATAGAACTACTTCCCCCCCAATCTAACAAAAACGTATTTTCCACCAATTTCTATCGTCCAGGCTATGCTCTCTGGTCGCCTGGACGGGGTCGCCGAGACGGGGTCGCCCATAAGGTTCAGGTGCTATGCTATCCTATGATACGGTTGTTTCAGGGAGGAAGTATGCCATATCCCCACTTCTCAGATGGTCAGGAAGCGTTTAATTCTGACCACATTTACCAGCATTCACCATTTGATGTTTCCATTGAGGTGGTCCAGAACGGCCTGCTCTGGCTACTCTCTGATCCGGTTTTTCACCCACTTAAAGCATCGCTTTCGAGTAATTATTTGTCTGTGGATGAGTTAAGGGATGAGCTGGTATCTGGTAAGATCAAGCTACCGTCGGCAGCCATTGATCGGGTACTTGATGAGATTGACCGGCTTGTGGATGATTATCGGAAAGGCGTCGCTTTTTAAGCACTCTGATTTTCCTTTTATATGAATGTGTCAGTTTCAGTTCCCTGCTGATTAACTGGCTTATCAGCGTATGGCTGTTTAGATGAATCTTCTCCTCCTTGAGCAACAACACTTTATTGATGAATGGCATGCAGAGCTGGACCAGCGACAGTTAAGGCATGTGCTGGACGTTCATCAGGCCAGTGAAGGCGATATGCTGCGTGTTGGCCTGGTGAATGGCAAGATGGGCACGGGGAAAATTACTCATCTGTCTTCAGAAATAATGCGTCTTGAGGTGGAGCTGAATATGCCTCCCCCTCCGGCCCTGCCTTTGACGGTTCTGCTGGCTTTACCCCGGCCCAAAATGCTCAAACGTTCACTCCAGCATCTGACGGCGCTGGGTGTTAAAAAGATTATCCTGATGAACAGTTATCGGGTTGAAAAAAGTTTCTGGCAGTCCCCTTGGTTAAGCCCCGGGAAAGTGCGTGAGCAGCTGATACTGGGTCTTGAGCAGGCCCGGGATACGATCATGCCAGAAGTGATTCTTGAAAAGCGTTTCAAACCTTTTGTGGAAGATCGTTTGCCGACCCTGGTGGCAGGAAAGCTGGGGCTGGTGGCTCATCCGGCAGGGGGTGAAAGCTGCCCGCATCAGATTTCCAGGCCTGCTGTGCTGGCTATTGGTCCGGAAGGGGGCTTTATTGACTATGAAGTGGATAAACTGGCACAGGCCGGGTTTCAAAGGATCCATCTTGGACCACGTATTTTACGGGTCGAGACGGCGGTAACGGCCATCGTCAGTAAACTTTACGACTGATACTCAACAGAGTATGGTAAAAGTGAGCGTTCTGGCGATAATCCAGTCACTGTCGCTCACTCCATACAGTGGGTTGATAGATATATTAACTGACTGTTTCACAATAAACGGTATCAACACGGCTCTGACTATGGACGGAAAGAGATTAGTAGTTGTAGGTTTGTTCGCTCCCCTGCTTTTTACTGCCAATGCATTGGCATCACCTGCAAAGCATCAGCTGTTGGATAAACTTTATGACCAGACAGGACTGGAACGTCAGCTTGACTGGATACACGACAGTATGACTCTTCAGCAGCAGAAATATCCGATTCCTGAGCCAGTTGTGGATACGGTCAATCAGGTGGTCAAAATTCGTTACAGTCCCGACTTTTTTCGGGCTTCCATGAAAGTAACCCTGGATGAAGCGTTGTCGGTGGGTGAATTGGACCGGTTGATTGACTGGTTCGGATCGCCCCTGGGTAAGAAAATTCTCCGCCTTGAGGCTGAAGCCAGTGATCCTGCCAATCAGGCAAAAATGGAGATGTATATCCGGGAAAAACTGTCGGCGGAGCTGCCCAGAAATAACCGGATAATTTTAATAGAAGAGTTGATGGAAGCACTTGATGCTGTTGAGCTGAGTACCGAGCTGGCTGCCAGTGCTTCAGTGGGAGCCCAGAGAATGCTTCGGGAGGTCATGCCCGCAGGTGCCGAGCAGCCAATGAGACCTGCCCAGGTGTTGAAAGCTCAGGAGAAGCCCTATATCCGGAAAGATATGCCGGAAAGAATGCGGGATATCTTTCTTTACACTTATAAATCTCTGCCGGACAGTGATATCCGGAGATATCTCGACTTTGCCCGTAAAAGTGCCATGCAGAACTTCCAGCGTGGACAAATTCAGGCAATATCGCGGATGCTATAGGAGGCTGACCGAGAATAGACTGCCCTCCTCGCTACGTGCGCTATTCTCGGTCAGCCTCAGTTTGACGGGTACAATCTCCGTTCACCCTGAGCGGAGTCGAAGGGTGCTTGGCACGATCTATCAGAGTCCGGAGTTTTCGCCCTTCGACAGGCTCAGGACGAACGGAGTCCGGAGGCACGACAACCCGTCAAATTCATTGAAACCATGTACTAGCTCATCTCCTGAGGGTCAATATCTACCGTCCACTTCAGTTGTCTGGGAAGCCGGTGGCTTTCCAGGTAGCTGACAACGCTACTCACCACCGCGTGTAAATGATTTCTGCTTTTTCCCTGGATAAGAAGGTGCCAGCGGTAGCGTCCCTGACGCTTTTCCATGGGGGCTGGAATCGGACCCAGTAACCGAACATTGCTGCCTTCGGCTGCCCGCTCAGCATAGTGTCTCAACGCTGAGAGTAGGGCTTCACTTTCCCCCTGGTTAACCGACTCTGATCGAACCAGGGTTAAATATCCCTGTGGGGGAAGATTCAGGCTTTTTCTTTCCATAAACAGACTGCTGGCAAAACGGCTGTAATCGTTCATGGACAGAAGCTGGAGCGCAGGGTGTTCCGGATTATAGGTTTGAATAATAACCTGTCCGGGCTTATTCCCCCGTCCTGCTCGCCCCGCCACCTGCATAATCAATTGGCCGGTTCTTTCCGGTCCTCTGAAGTCAGAGCTGAACAGCCCTGCATCGGCATTGACGATGGCAACCAGGGTCACATTCGGGAAGTGGTGACCTTTCGCCAGCATCTGTGTGCCCAGCAGTATGCAGGGTCTGCCGGACTGCACTTCCTCCAGCATATTGCTCAACGCTTGTTTTCTGCGCGTGGTGTCCCGGTCGATTCTCAGCACGGGATAACCGGAGAAGTGTTGGCTGAGGGTCTGCTCTGTCCGCTCCGTACCCTGGCCTACAGGTTGAAGCTTTCTGCTCCGGCACGATGGGCACTGCCATGGGATAGCCTGTTGCAGATCGCAATGATGGCAGTGCATATGGGGAGGGTAACGGTGAATGGTCATGTGCGCATCGCAGTGCGGGCAGTCGATAATGGTGCCGCAGTCCTGACAGATCATGGATGGCGCATAGCCACGACGGTTCAGGAAAACCATCACCTGATTGCCTCGTCCAAGATGAGCAGTCATTCTTTGCAGCAGTTCTGTGGATAAGCCGTCTTTCAGAACCTGGTGGCGCATATCCAGCAGCTCCATGGCGGGTGGACGCGCATTCCCTGCCCTCTGCTTCAGGTGAAGCTGAGTGTATTTTCCCTGATGCGCATTGTGTAGCGTTTCCAGGGAAGGGGTTGCCGATCCAAGGACGACCGGACAGTGGCACTGGCTGCCGCGGAATATGGCAAGATCCCTGGCGTTATATCGCAGGCTTTCCTGCTGCTTATAAGAGCCGTCATGCTCCTCATCAACAATAATAAGCCCAAGGTGTGGCATTGGGGTGAAAATGCCTGAACGGGTGGCAATCAATATGCCAGCCGTGCCCCTGGCCGCTTCGAGCCAGCCTTGTAATCGTTCACCATCGCTGAGCCCCGAATGCAGGCAGGCAACCGGTACCTTGAAACGATCACGAAAGCGCCTGACCGTCTGAGGCGTGAGGCCGATTTCCGGAATCAGCACTAATGTCTGCTTACCGTTGGCCAATGCTGCTGAAATAGCCTGCAGGTACACTTCGGTTTTGCCGCTGCCGGTGATGCCTTCCAGAAGATAAGTGCGATAGGATCCCAGGCAATCGGTAATGGCTTCACAGGCAAACGCCTGTTCTTCGTTCAGCTGAAGGTGAGCAGACTTCAGTGGGTTGGTGGTTTCGGTAAACAGGCGTGGGGAAGGCTCAACATCCCGGGAATGGATCAATCCTTTTTTGGCCAGCTCTTTTAGAGTGCTCTTGCTGAAACCGTATTCATGGAGCTCCGTGGCGCTGATGCCGGCAGGATTTTCACCAATCAGCGTCAGGGCGGCCAGCTGCTTTTTTGATCGCTTCAGCTGGTTTCGTAACTCACTGTCCGGTTCAACCAGGGGGTACCAGAAAGGAATGCTGCCGGTGGATGCCGGTTTTCCCAGGCGCAGGTTTTTCGGCAGAGCCTGGTGCAGGGTTTCTCCGATGCTGTGATGGTAATAACGGGCTGCCCACTGGCATAGCTGGATAATATCCTCTGGTACAAGAGCCCCTTGATCCAGGACAGAAATGACTTGTTTCAGCTTATTGGCAGGAATGTCAGTGCCGGATTCGATGGAGAGCACAATCCCCACCATTTGCCGTGGGCCAAAAGGCACGATAACTCTGCTGCCAGGGTGAATGGCCGTGGCAGAATGCGTGTCTGGTGGTAAGTAGTCGAACAATTGCCTCAGAGGAGAAGGGATGGCGACTCTGATAAATTTTTCTGCAATAAGCCTGGCGGAGACGGATTGTTCGGTGGTTGCTTGATCATTTGCTGCGTCAGAAGTGTCCGCCGGTTTGCTGCTCATTCAGGTTCCATCGTGGTATTTCTATGGGGGAGATGATACAGGAACTGAAAGCTGGCATGAACAGAAACCGGGTCGGGTGGTTTGAGGTTATCCACTTTGATCTCTTCTGCCTCAGTGTTTCAGGAAGGTGTTGGAAGCAGTGGGTTGTAGATAAACTTCTTCAATTGATCGGGCAGTGGCAGTGCTTCAATTGCTGGCCGTACCGGTTGCCCGCTGATATTCAGATTTTCGATCAATCGGTTACGGATGCACGTTCGTGCGCACAGTTGCAGAAGTGTTGGTTGTTGGCATTGTAACTCGGGTATGTGGTTTTTCAGAAGGTAAGTGATTTCGGTTTGTCCTTTCCTGAATGCCCAGGCCAGGGCTGCTGGTGACTGGTGGAGGTTGGCTCCGTGTGTCAGTAAAGTTTTAACGATACTGACATGGCCATTCGAGGAGGCTTGCACCAGGGCTTCAGGAGACTGATGGGGAGTCCCACCGTTGGCCAACAGCATGCTGACAACCTGAATGTGACCCTCACGGGCGGCAATCACGAGGGCATCTGGAGAGTGGTGTGGGATGGCACCATAGGCCAGCAAAGTGTGGACGACCCCTGCATGTCCTCTTGTAGCGGCACAGACCAGGGCCTTGGATAACTGTTGAGGTGTGGCTCCGGTGGTCAGCAATGCGCTGGTGATCTCGACATACCCATTAGTTACGGCATGATCCAGGGCCGCTGGCGACCGATGGAGATTGGCACCTTTGGCTAACAGAGCGTTAACGATCTCAAGCTGTCCCTTTCTTGAGGCATGCACCAGTGCTTCTTGACAATACTCCGGGGGAACTCCTTTGTTCAGCAATGTCTTGACCGTCTCAACGTGACCATTCTCAGCGGCCCACACTAAGGCCTTCGGGCACTGGTTAAGGTCGGCTCCATGGCTCAGCAGGGCGTTGACAATCGTGCTGTGACCCTTTTGGATAGCCCACATCAGGGCTTCTGGTGACTGTTGGGGGGTGGCTCCGTGGGCCAGCAGAGTTTCGACGATCCCGGCATGCCCATTCCGGGCCGCCAGCGACAGGGCAAATGGAGCGAGGCTGGGTGTGGCTCCGTGGGCCAGCAGGATGTCAACGATGTTGGTGTGCCCATTTTTGGCGGCCTTTACCAGGGCGTCTGGCGACTGGTGCACAGTGGCCCCGTGGGTCAGCAGGGTGTTGAAAATCACAAAATGACCATTCTGGGCGGCCCACACCAATGCATCCGGTGACTGATATGGAGTGGCACCGTGGGCCAGCAGAATATCGACGATGTCGGCATACCCCTGGCCGGCTGCCAACGATAAGGCATAGGTAGACAGACTGGGAACAGCTCCATTGGCCAGCAGTTCGTTGACGGTCTCTGTTTGCCCATTCACGGCCGCCCATGCCAGATCATATGGAGGAGGTGAATCGGTTTCGTTGGCTTGCAGCACATTGTGTATTCCGATATAGCCCTGCCTGCTGGCGGCCCACACCAGGTCAATATCATAAAAATACAAGCATTCTATGTTCATGGTATTCACCGGACACAGTTGGGCACTGTTATTTGTGGTTTCATTAATATTGACGATGGATATCCAGTCTACTGCCTCAAGGGCTCTGTCGCCGGTTTTCGTCAGACTTTTTCTGGATGTCCGTTTTTATCCAATAGTTTCTCTTCTGAAACAGAGTGGAAGGTAAAAGAATTGAAACGGTAATTTGTTAATTTTTGTGTACTGTTTTTTTTGTCATTGCAGGTTGTGCTGATGATCGGATAATGGCTTGAAAACTACGTATATGGGACGAACATAAGACTGTTTCCCTCCGCCATAATCTCTGGTAGTATCCACCGCTCTTTACCCTCTCAGCTCATTATGCTGGGGTGGGTTCCGTTTGCGGTGCCTGTCTCCCGAGCCTGATAACACCAGGGCTCTATTGAGAGTCAGGTGGCGGCATACACCAGTTCGAGGAAGCTCAAATGAAGCAGGATATCCATCCTAACTACGAAGAAATCGAAGTTACCTGCAGCTGCGGTAACAAAATCAAAACTCGCTCTACGCTGTGCAAGCCACTGAGCATCGAAGTTTGCTCCAAGTGCCACCCATTCTACACCGGCACTCAGAAGGTGATGGATACCGGCGGCCGTATCGAGCGCTTCAACAAGCGTTTTGGCAAGCTGGGCGCTCGCAAGTAATCGAGCTGACAGCTTACCGACCGAAAGGTTTAAAAAGGCGACTGTTTTGCAGTCGCCTTTTTTGTATGGCCTGATATTTTACCAATTGACCTTGTTCCCCCCATTTCCATCATATATTCTGGGCCTTCATATAACCTCCTCCCCATATCAGTAAAAAACTCATGGAAAAGAAGCAAGCTGCACTTGATTATCACGCTCTTCCAAAACCTGGAAAAATTTCGATTGAAATTACCAAGCCGGCAGAGACCGCGCTGGATCTTTCACTGGCCTATAGCCCGGGTGTCGCGGAGCCGGTGCGGGCGGTTGCCGAAAATCCAGAGGATGTCTACCGTTATACCGGCAAAGGTAATCTGGTTGCGGTAATCAGTAATGGTTCAGCGATTCTTGGTCTGGGTAATCTGGGCGCACTGGCCAGTAAGCCGGTTATGGAAGGCAAGGCTCTGCTGTTTAAACGTTTTGCCGGTGTTAATTCGATCGATATTGAAGTGGAATCTGAGAGTCCGCAGGCGTTTATTGATACGGTGAAGCGAATTGCCTGTACCTTTGGCGGTATTAATCTGGAAGATATCAAAGCACCTGAGTGTTTTGAAATTGAACGTCGTCTGATTGAAGATTGTGATATTCCGGTTTTCCATGATGATCAGCACGGTACCGCGATTGTAACGGCAGCGGCCATGCTTAATGCCCTTGAGATTGCCGGAAAGGATATTGAAGAGGCAAAACTGGTCTGCCTGGGGGCCGGTTCGGCGGCCATTGCCTGTGTGAAACTGCTGATCAGCTGCGGCTTCAAGCCAGAAAATATTCTCATGCTGGACAGCAAGGGCGTCATTCATTCAGAACGGAATGATCTGAACCAGTATAAGGCGATGTTTGCTGTAGAAACACCCTGCCGCACACTGGATGACGCCATTGATGGGGCGGATGCATTCCTTGGCGTTTCCGGTGCCAACCTGTTGTCTCCGGAACAGCTGGCGAAAATGGCTGAAAACCCGATTGTTTTTGCCTGTGCCAATCCTGACCCGGAGATTCGTCCTGAGCTGGCTAAGGCGGTTCGTCCTGATGTCATTATGGCTACCGGGCGCTCAGATTATCCGAATCAGGTCAATAATGTCCTTGGCTTTCCGTTTATCTTCCGGGGGGCGTTGGATGTCCGCGCTTCACGCATTAACGAAGCGATGAAAATTGCGGCCGTGAATGCCATCCGGGAGCTGGCAAAAGAGCCTGTCCCGGAAGTGGTAATGAAGGCGTACGATGGCGTCAGGCTGAGTTTTGGGCCGGACTATATCATTCCCAAACCTATGGATTCCCGACTGCTTGGCAGGGTTTCTGCCGCTGTGGCTCAGGCCGCAGTTGACTCTGGCGTTGCCAGGGCGGAATACCCTGGCCATTACCCTCTGAACTCTGTTGCGGATATTTGATCAATATCAAAAAAGATCTTCCGGTGAAAACTCATGGTCCATCTCACCAAGAGATGGCAGCCCTTCATCACTGTATTGTTGCGGAGCGTTTTCCTGGAGGAAAATTTCAAAAATAGCGTTGGGATCTCCGGGCAGTGCAAGCTGTCCGGTTTCTGGTGAAATTTTCAGGGTGATCATGCCCTCCGGTTGTGCCGGTTTATGTTCCGGTTTGCCTTCCAGGGCGGTGTGCATATAGTCAATCCAGATGGGCAGAGCTGCATTGGCTCCGTATTCCCAGCGCCCGAGGGTTGAAAAGTCGTCCATACCCACCCATACGGCAGTCAGGACATCCGGGTTAAAGCCAACAAACCAGGCATCTTTACTGTCATTGGTGGTTCCGGTCTTACCGGCGATATCCTCCCGTTTTAATTCCCGGGCGCGTCTGCCGGTGCCTTTCCAGATGACATCATTCAGGATGTCGTTCATGATGTAGTTCACTCGGGGTGACATAACGGATTGGGCGATTACCGGCTGATCGTCGGGTTCAGTGAGCAAAGTGTCTTCCTGAATCAGCATTTCCTCAAGCTCTGGATCGCTGAAAAGGGGGGGCTCTTCTTCACCCTCCATGGTGTCTTGATTCAGGCTG
Source organism: Endozoicomonas sp. ALB115 (assembly GCF_049310245.1). Lineage (NCBI taxonomy): Bacteria > Pseudomonadati > Pseudomonadota > Gammaproteobacteria > Oceanospirillales > Endozoicomonadaceae > Endozoicomonas > Endozoicomonas sp. ALB115. Next base: position 48,486 of record NZ_JBLYZG010000016.1, read on the forward strand.
GCGATACAGCTTTCATTGCAGGCTATTGCTGCGTTGGCGGCAAAAATAAGTTCGTCATTGGTCTCAATTCGCTGGATAAACCAGGGCTCAATGCGGAAACCGCCATTGGCCAGAACTGCATAGCCAGAAGCCAGTTCCAGCGGTGTCATGGAAACATTGCCCAGGGAAAGTGACAGATCACGGCTTAAAGACTCTTCCTTGAAACCCAGCTGCTTAAGATAGTTAACGGTTTTGCTGATACCCATCTGGCGCAGAACACGGATAGAGACCAGGTTCCTGGAGCGATAGAGACCTTCACGCAGACGCATGGGGCCGTTGAACTTCATATTGTCATTATTTGGCCGCCAGCTATCTTCAAGATTGGCATCATCAAAGACAATTGGTGCATCATTGACGATGGTTGCCGCAGTCATGCCGTTAGCAATGGCTGCTGCATAAACAAAGGGTTTGAATGATGAGCCTGCCTGACGAATGGCCTGCGTGGCGCGGTTATACATGCTGTCATAGAAGTTGTACCCTCCCACCAAAGCCAGAATTGCACCATTTTCCGGGTGCATGGAAATCAGGGCTGCCTGTGCCTGTGGTTCCTGGGCCAGACGATAACTGCCATCTTCTGTAAGCCTGACCCAGATCTGGTCTCCGATTCTCACAACATCCGCAGGTGTTTCAGGTGTACGACCAACGCTGTTTACGGTCAGAAAGGGCTTTGCCCAGCTCAGATTTTCCCAACTGATTTTACCGCTGTTGCCGTCTTTCAGGCCGATTTCAACGTCTTCCTCGCCAACCCGGGTGACCATGGCGGGTAACAGAATACCGGGCGATGGAGTTTTATTGATGCGCTGCTGCCAGCCCTCTTCCGGAATATTATCAAACAGGTTGGTGACCGGGCCCTGGTAACCATGGCGTTCGTTGTAGGCCATTAACCCCTGGGCTACCGAAAGGTTGGCCGCATTTTGCAGCTCGCTGCTGGTGGTGGTGTAGACTTTAAAACCTTCGGTGTAGGCATCCAGACCGTATTGCTCAACCATTTGCTGTCGAACCATCTCGGCGATATAAGGCGCTTCAAGTTCGATTTTTGCGCCATGATAGCGGGCAGTAACCGGCTGGCTGACGGCGTTGCTATATTCTTCATGGGTGACGTAGCCAAGATCTTTCATTCTTCCCAGGATCCAGTCCCGTCGGATCAGGGCCCGTTTGGGGTCATTGATCGGGTTATAGCGGGAAGGTGCTTTTGGTAAACCGGCAATCATGGCAATCTGGGCCAGATTCAACTCATCGATGGCTTTGCCATAGTAAACCTGTGCGGCGGCCTCGACGCCATAAGAGCGGTTTCCCAGGTAAATTTTATTGAGATAGAGTTCAAAGATTTCATCCTTGGACAGTTGCTGTTCTATTTGCAAAGCGAGTAGGATTTCATTGAATTTTCGCGAAAATACCCGCTCGTGGCTCAGGAAGAAGTTCTTGGCCACCTGCATTGTTATGGTACTGCCACCGGACTGAATGCTGCCGGTGCTGACCAGTTGCACAGCGGCCCTCATCAGGCCCATGATGTCAACGCCGGGATGGTAATAAAAACGGTCGTCTTCGGCAGCCATAAAGGCTTTGATCAGGTGTATGGGGGCGTCTTCAAACTGAATGGGGGACCGGCGTTTTTCGCCGAACTCGGCAATGAGAAGATTATCTTGAGAGTAAACTCGCAGAGGTGTCTGTAATTTGGCGTCTCGCAAGGACTCCACAGAAGGTAGCGAAGGACTGAGGTATAAATAGGCACTGGCACTGACAAGCAGAATTCCACTGGCTACTGTTACTAGTGACCAGAGCAGGAATTTAAGAAGTTTAACCGACCGTTTCATGCTGTTAGGGCATCCTGATTAAGCGAAGGCCACCGGCTGAAGTTGTGACATCTTTGAACTGTCTTGTCATAACAAGAGTCGTCCTGACAGCCGTTCGTGACTGAGTATTATATGGTGAAATGGCCATCAGCTGAAAATGTGGTTTTCCTGTACGCGACACCGTCTTGGGTTGCCGAAGGATCTTCCTTAAAAATCCAGTGTTTAGAGTTGGCTGAATGGCGACTGTAATTGCGAAAGTATACAGACTGTTATTAAATTAAGGCCGTTGATCTTATAACTAATAATCAAGGATTGCACCAGTGTTTGGGCTGCTGAAGAAAAAATCAAATGCCGTGTTAGGGGTGGATATAAGCTCGACATCTGTCAAAGTCATTGAGTTAGGGCTGAAAGGCAGTGTTTACCGAGTGGAAGCTTTCTGTGTTGAGCCCCTTCCGCCAGGAGCCGTGGTTGAAAATAATATTCATGAAGTTGATGTCATTGGTGAAGCCGTTGCAAGAGCTCTCTCCCAATCCAGAACTGGCCTGAAAAACGCCGCCGTTGCGGTGTCAGGCGCTGCCGTTATCACCAAAACCATCGATATGGATGCTTCCCTCAGTGAAGATGAGATGGAAACCCAGATTTCTGTTGAGGCAGACCAGTATATTCCCTACGCCATGGATGAAGTGGCCATCGACTTTGAAGTTCAGGGTCTGAACGAAAAAAATCCCGAGCGGGTTGAAGTTTTGCTGGCAGCCTGCCGTCGTGACAATGTTGAAATGCGCGAAGAGGCACTTCGACTTGGTGGATTAACGGCCAGGGTTGTTGATGTCGAAGCCTTTGCCATGGAGCGGGCGTGCGAATTGATTGATGGCCAGCTTGACCTGCCAGATCAGGATCCGGTGCTGGCTATCGTCGATATTGGCGCCACGAAAACCACACTGAATGTGATCAGCCGTGGTAAAACCGTATACACCCGTGAGCAGTTATTCGGTGGACGGCAGTTGACTGATGAGGTTCAGCGCCGTTACGGGCTCACCCCTGAAGAAGCAGAGAAAGCCAAGTGTAAAGGGGGACTGCCTGATGATTATGAACCTGAAGTTCTGGAGCCCTTTCGTGAAACGGTGGTTCAGCAGGTATCACGTTCATTGCAATTCTTTTATTCATCCAGCCAGTTCAATGATGTGGATGCAATTGCCCTGGTAGGAGGATCCGCATCAATCCCGGGTATGGCGGAAATGATTCAGGACAAACTGGGGGTCCCGACCAGGCTGGCAAATCCTTTTGCCGGAATGTCCATGGCTGGGAAAGTGGATAAGGACCAACTGGCCACTGAGGCCCCGGCGCTGATGATCGCCTGTGGCCTTGCCATGAGGAGTTTCGACTGATGGCAAGAATTAACCTTTTACCCTGGCGTGAAGAACTCAGGAAAGAGCGCAAACAGCGTTTCATTGCCCTCTGGGCGATAACGGTGCTGGTTGGTATTGGCCTGGTCTTTGTCGGTGATCTTTATATCAGCAATAACATCAGTCAGCAGCAGAGCCGTAACCAGTATCTGCAGAATGAAATTACGCAGCTTAATCAGCGGATCAGTGAAATCAAGGACCTGAGAACCAAGAAAGAACAACTGCTGGAGAGGATGCAGGTCATTCAAAACCTGCAGGGCAACCGCCCTGTGATTGTTCGCATATTTGACCAGGTCGCACATGTGGTTCCTGAGGGGGTTTATTTCAAGCAGATAACCCTGGAGGGAGATCGTCTGTCGCTGGTCGGGGTTGCCGAGTCCAATAATCGTATCTCTGCCTTGATGAGAAACTTCGATAACTCTGAATGGTTTGCTGAGCCAAATCTGACAGCGGTCAGGAAAGTAGCGGCTAACAGCCAGCGCTGGAATGAGTTTGATCTAACGGTTAAGCAGATCAACCCCACTCAGGCCAAGGGGGGACTATGAACCTTACAGATTCAATACAAAAGCTGAATGAGCTTGATCTGAATGACATTGATTTCGATAACATCGGTTCATGGCCTCTGGGAGCCAGGGTCTTTGTCTGTATTCTGACTCTGGCGTTAGTGCTGGGGCTTGGTTATCAGTTTCACCTGACCGGTTTGCAGAAGCGGTATGATGCTGCTGCCAGTAAAGAGCAGGATTTACGGGAGCAGTATCGAATCAGGGCGTTCCAGTCGGCCAACCTGCAGGCCTACCGCGAACAGATGACGGAAATGGAAAACTCGTTTGGTGCACTGGTGAAACAGCTGCCCAGTGATACAGAGGTGCCCGGGCTGCTTGAAGACATTACCTTTACCGGGCGTGGAGCAGGTCTTCAGATCGAAGAAATAAAACTTCAGGATGAAAATGTCAGCCACTTTTATATAGAGCTGCCAATCAGTATTGGCGTGACCGGCACATACCATGATCTGGGTAACTTCGTCAGTGGTGTCGCCAGTCTTTCGCGAATAGTTACCCTGCATGATTTTGAGATTCGCCCGGGCAAGAATGGTCAGTTAACCATGAACATCCTTGCAAAAACTTACCGCTACAATGATCAGGGGGGGCTATGATGAAGCTGCTTCAACTTGTCTTTGTTGCCGGTGCTGCGCTGATTCTTTCCGGATGTCTGGATGGTGGCCGTGGGTATCAGGATATTGATGACTATATGGCTGAGATGAGGGCCCGTCCTACGGGTAATATTGAGCCATTGCCCAAGTTCAGGCCTTATGAGGCGTTTACTTATCAGGCATCTGCCTTGCGCAGCCCTTTTAAGCAGCCGGTGAAAATTGAACTGACCACGGAACAGCTCAATAGCAACATCAAGCCAGACCCACACCGTGTTAAGCAGTACCTGGAACAGTTTGAACTGGACTCGTTTCGTTTGGTAGGCTCTATCAGTAACGACGAAGGATTCTGGGGGCTGGTGCGTGGCTCTGACGGTGTTCACCGGGTTCGTGTGGGTGATTTCATGGGGCGTAACCATGGTCGTATTACTTACCTCGATGACCAGGAGTTGCGTGTGACCGAGATTGTTCCTGCTGGTCCAGGTTACTGGATTGAGCGACCAAGAGTTCTCCGCGTTAATTTTAATAATCAGTGATTTTATTTCCTTTATTGTGAATTAATCATCATATTTCCAGCAAGGATGCTGCTGTCACACCCTGAGCGGTTGACAGTGCGCGGCTGGCTGTGTTGAGTTAGTCAACTGTATTCAGGGATGGACGGCTTTTTTTATCTGGGGGATGCTTCAGCATGAGCGGGTATGGTTTTGAGCCATAGTGGCGGAATGGGCTGGATTATTTAACAGTGATGCCGATGAAAAAAACAATTCTAATTCTGAAATAGGTAAGTTAGATGAATATTAGTCCCCTGTTGCAGGCCAGGGCTGTCCGAGGGCTTCTGTATACGTTGCTGGCCATGTTGCCTATTTCCGTGTGGGGTGTCACCCTGAAAAATATGGATTCAGCGGCATTGCCGGGAGAGATGGTTGAGATACGTTTGAGCTTTGATGGCGCGGCACCGGTTGCTCATGGCTACAGCATTGAGAAGCCTCCCCGGATTTCCATAGACCTGCCTTTTACCCGCAGTGAACTCCCCAAGTACAACGAGATTGGTTTTAATAATGCCAAGAGCGTGACTGTGCTGGAAGCCGGAGACAGAACCCGCCTGGTTATTAATCTTCAGCAGCCTACCCGCTTCAGCACCCAGGCTGATGGCAGGACACTGAGCATTTACCTTGGCGAGAATAACAGCACCACGGCGGTGCAAAGGGAGTTACCTCAGCGGAGCCAGTCATCCTATCAAGTCCCGGAAATGCGAAGAGGTATTACTGATATTGATTTCCAGCGAGGTGATGATGGTGAGGGCGAGGTTATCATCGCCCTGTCCGACGCCAGGATTCCGATGGATATGAATGAGCAGGGGGGGCGTATCCGTCTGGAGTTTCAGGGCAATGTATTGCCGCAGAACCTCAGAAATCGCCTGGATGTTATCGACTTTGCTACACCGATCAAGTTTATTGATGCCGCTGTTGAGGATGGTAACAGCATTATTACCATAGAGCCCAAGGGAGAGTTTGAGTATCTGGCCTATCAGACAGACAATCTGCTGACTGTCAGTGTCAAGGCTCCAGACCCTAAAGATCGTAGTAGACGAAAAGCAGGGCTCTCCTATAAAGGTGACAAACTGTCGTTAAACTTTCAGGATATTGAAGTCCGGGCGGTGCTTCAGTTGATCGCTGATTTTACCGATCTGAATCTGGTGGCATCGGATACGGTTGGGGGTAATGTAACCCTGCGACTGCAAAATGTTCCCTGGGACCAGGCGCTTGATATTGTGCTTAAGGCTAAAGGGCTCGATAAGCGTTTGGAAGGCAATGTTCTTACCGTGGCTCCGGCAGCGGAAATTGCTGCACGTGAACGTGAGCAGCTGGAGAACGAAAAACAGATTCGTGAGTTAGCCCCGGTATATACTGATCTGGTTCAGATTAATTACGCCGACGCTGAAGAAATTGCCACGGTACTGAAAGGCGCAGAAGGTGCCAGCCTGCTGACAGAGAGGGGCTCGGTTCAGGTGGTGGCAAGAACCAATAGTCTGTTGATCAAGGATACTCAGGTCAAGCTGGATGAATTAAGGGCGCTGATTGATCAGCTGGATATTCCTATTCGGCAGGTGATGATTGAAGCTCGTATCGTGACGCTAAGCTCTGACTTCAAAGAAGAGTTGGGTGTTAAGTGGAGTGGGTCAAAAAAAGATGCGCTCAAGAATGATAACAGGGGACTCTCTATTGGTGGTGGTAAGGATAATGATGTATTCACTGACCTGAGTATAACCGGAGGGACTTCAAGTGCTATTGCCATCGGCTTCTCCAGCAAAGGTGGCACCATTTTGAACCTTGAGCTCTCTGCCCTGTTGAGTGATGGCGGAGGCGAAGTAATTTCACAGCCAAAAGTCATTACAGCGGACAAGAAAACCGCAGTGATCAAGTCAGGTAAAGAAATCCCTTATGAGGAGAAAACTTCCAGCGGTGCAACTTCGGTCGCGTTCAAGGATGCGGTGCTGGGGCTGGAGGTGACACCTCAGATTACCCCGGATGGTCGCGTCATTATGGATATCAAGATCAATAATGACGATACAACCAATCAGGCATCTAATAACGTACCAATTATTTCCACCAATGAGATCACTACCCAGGTTCTGGTTGAAGATGGTGAAACAGTCGTTCTGGGTGGTGTCTTTAAGCAGACTATAAAAAACGGCGTTGATAAAGTACCAGTTCTGGGTGATATTCCCTGGGTTGGTGGCTTGTTCCGCAAAAAAACAGAGAGTGATGAAAAAGAAGAACTTCTGGTCTTTATAACGCCCAGAATCATTACTGAAGGTGTTTCATTGCGTTAAGCTGCTGGCATTTAGCAGGTTTTAAAATCTCTGACGGGAGCCCTGGCTCCCGTTTTTTGTTGTCATCACTGCTTGCGATGCGCTACGCTCGCTGCACACAGGCAGGAAGTCAGGCTGGCAAAGAGCATGCCATTAACAAATATCTATCTTATTGGTCCCATGGGGGCAGGCAAAAGTACCATTGGCAGGATGCTGGCAAAAGAGCTGGCTCGACCCTTTCTTGACTCGGATCATGTGATTGAAGAACGCAGTGGCGCGGATATTCCCTGGATTTTCGATGTTGAAGGCGAGCTGGGGTTTCGGGACAGGGAAACCCAGGTCATCGAAGATATTTGCACTCAGAAAGGCGTCGTCATGGCAACCGGTGGGGGGGCTGTTGGCCGATTGGAAAACAGACGGCAGTTGAGCACCAATGGGTTTGTGGTTTATTTGAGTACCCCGGTAGCAATTCAATTGCAGAGAACGGAAAAAGACAAACGACGACCATTGTTGCAACGGGCAGACCGTGCAGAGGTTCTGACCAGGTTGCTTGAAGAGCGTGACCCACTGTATCGGTCGATCGCAGACCTTGTTCTGGACACGGCCACCATGTCACCCCGGCAAGTTATAAAAAAAATCGTTCAAACGGTTGGTTTGGGAAAACAGTGAGGGAGTCATCTACCATGCTGGAACTTAAAGTCGATCTGGGAGATAGAAGCTATCCCATTTTTATCGGCTCCGATCTTTTGTCAGACGCTGAACATTTCCAGTCTTACATTAAAGGTCGGCGTGTTGCCATTGTCACCAACGAGACGATCGCCCCTTTCTACCTGGATCTCATTAAGCGCACCCTGGCAAATTATGATTTGACGGTCATCACTTTGCCGGATGGTGAGCAGTATAAAAACCTCGAAACACTCAACCTTATTTTCGATCAGCTGTTGCAGGAACGGCATACCCGCAAAACCACGTTGCTGGCGTTGGGTGGCGGTGTTATTGGGGATATGACCGGTTTTGCTGCGGCCTGCTATCAGCGGGGTGTGGATTTTATTCAGGTTCCAACGACACTGCTCTCCCAGGTTGATTCCTCAGTAGGAGGAAAGACCGGGGTCAACCATGCCCTGGGTAAAAACATGATCGGTGCCTTCTATCAGCCCAATGCCGTCATTATCGATACGCTGACACTGAACACATTACCTGACCGGGAGCTATCAGCAGGACTGGCAGAAGTAATCAAATATGGTTTGATTTGCGATAAACCGTTTTATCAGTGGTTGCAGGAAAGCATTGGGCGTTTGCTGGATCGTGATCCAGAGGCACTTTCCTACGCAATCCATCAATCCTGTCAGGACAAAGCCAGAGTGGTCGAGGCGGATGAGAATGAGTCCGGTATTCGTGCCATTCTCAATCTTGGGCACACCTTTGGTCACGCAATAGAAACGCATACCGGCTATGGCTCCTGGCTGCACGGTGAAGCGGTGGCTGCTGGTATGGTGATGGCGGCTGATCTTTCCTGCCGGGAAGGCCATATATCCAGAGAAGACGTCGATGGGCTTATATATTTGCTTGAGCGTGCCAGCCTGCCGGTGATGCCTCCTTCTGGTATCAACCCGGATCGCTTTCTTGAGCTAATGGCAGTGGATAAAAAAGTGCTGGATGGCCAGTTGCGGCTGGTGCTTCTGGACTCTGTTGGTCATGCTGTGGTGACGGATGGTTTTAGCTATCAACATTTAATGGACTGCCTTGAGCAGTTCTGCTCCTGAATACTTTATCACTGGCTGGAGCGTGCTCTCCAGCTCTCACTTTATTAGTCATAACTATTCCTGGATGTGTGAATTTGCTGTAAAAAGCTTCAATATATCAATCTGTTATTACGGTTTTTAATTGCATTGATGCGGGTCATTTGTGATTGCAGTGACAGCCGTGTAAAATGGCGAGCCGTTTTGCCTGCCAATTGGTCATAAGCCAGATTTGGTTTTATGCACTTAAGCTGCATAATTATGGCGGGAAGTCCTGTTACCAGAGGCAGAAAGCACACGGGTTACAAAACCGGTTACAAAACAGTTATGGCTCTACAGGGTAGTGTGCCGGTGGTACACCAAAGATGTTTAAACGATGTGTATTCACCTGATTCAGAAAGTGGAACATGAAGCCTTCCGGATAGGAGTCAACTTCAAGGTGGAAGCGGGCTCCGGGAAAGTCGGGATGACTTTTGGTTAAGGCGAGGCGAGCCAGAAAAATAATGGGTTGATGAGGTTGGTAGAGAAAGTGCCTATGAAAGCAGGTCTGTATAATCCCGGGGAGTTTCGGGATAACTGTGGTTTCGGGCTCATTGCCCAGATGGAAGGTAAGAAAAGTCACCACCTTCTGAAAACGGCGATTGAAGCACTGACCTGTATGACTCACCGTGGCGGTATTGCTGCCGACGGTAAAACAGGCGACGGTTGTGGTTTGTTGATTCAAACACCGGATACTTTTTTCCGAACGGTTGCGAAAGAAAAGTTTGGCTGCGAGCTGCCCGGCCAATATGCCGTAGGGATGGTCTTTCTCAACACGGACAAGGCCCGGGCGAAAAAAGGCAAAAAAACGCTTGAGAAAGAGTTACAGAAGCAGCGCCTCAACGTGGTAGGCTGGCGCCAGGTTCCTGTTAATGTTGACTGCCTGGGCCCCATCGCCAAAGATCTGTTACCAGGCATTGAACAGATTTTTGTTACCCCCGAAGGTGAGCTTGACGAGAAAGAGTTTAATGCCAGGCTCTACATGGCCCGCCGTTACACCAATATGGCGATGGTGGAAGACCAGGATTACTATATCTGCTCACTGTCGCCCAGGGTCATTACTTATAAAGGTTTGATGATGCCGGTGGACCTGCCGACATTTTATCCGGACCTTGGTGATACCCGCTTTGAAACCGCCATCTGTGTATTCCATCAGCGGTTTTCTACCAATACCATGCCGCGCTGGCAGCTGGCCCAGCCATTCCGCATGCTGGCTCACAACGGTGAAATCAATACCATCACCGGTAACCGTAACTGGGCAGAGGCCCGTCGTCAGAAGTTCCAGTCACCGTTGCTGCCAACGCTTGATGATATTTCTCCTCTGGTGAATCGCACCGGCTCTGACTCATCCAGCCTGGATAATATGATGGAGGTGCTGGTCGCGGGTGGTGTGGATCTCTACCGTGCCATTCGCATGCTGGTTCCGCCCGCATGGCAAAATGTCGACACCATGGATCCGGACCTCAGGGCATTCTATGAATACAGTTCCATGCATATGGAGCCCTGGGATGGCCCTGCCGGCCTGGTTATTACCGATGGCCGCAACGCCGTCTGTGCCCTGGACCGAAATGGCCTGCGCCCGTCACGCTGGGTTATTACCAGAAACGGTTATTTGACCGTGGCTTCAGAAGTTGGCGTCCATGGCTATAAGCCTGAAGATGTGGTTGCCAAAGGCCGGGTTGGGCCGGGAGAAGTTCTGGCGATTGATACCGAAACAGGCGAACTGCACCAGGCCCATGATATCGATGACAAACTGAAAGTCCGCCAGCCCTATAAAAAGTGGCTGAAGCAGAACGCCTATCGTATCCGTTCCCACTTCAGTGAAGATGATTACAAGGTTGACCACCTGTCTCCTGAGCAGCTAAACGTCTATCAGAAGATGTTTATGGTCACCTTTGAGGAACGTGATCAGGTGATCCGTCCACTGGTGGAGTCTGGCCAGGAAGCGGTGGGTTCTATGGGCGACGATACACCAATGGCCGTGCTCTCTGGCAGAACTCGAACGGTTTATGACTACTTCCGCCAGCAGTTTGCCCAGGTAACCAACCCGCCCATTGATCCACTGCGTGAAGCGATTGTCATGTCGCTGGAAACCTGCCTGGGTCGTGAGCTGAACCTGTTTGAAGAAACACCGGAACACGCTGCCCGGGTCATTCTCAAGTCACCCGTACTGTCCACTGCGAAATTCCTGGACCTGATGAGTGTTCGTCATCAGCATAAGTCCTTTGAGACAGCCACCATCAACCTGACTTACGACCCGTCTATTGGTCTTGAGCAGGCGGTGTTGAATATCTGTGACCAGGCGGAACAAGCGGTGCAATCCGGCAAGGTATTAATCTGCCTTTCTGACCGCCATATCGATCAGGGACTGCTGCCAGTGCCAGCGGCCATGGCGACGGGTGCCGTGCATCACCGGTTGATTGGCAAAGGCCTGCGTTCTGAGTCGAATATTATTGTTGAAACCGCGTCTGCCCGTGATTCCCACCAGTTTGCAGTACTGATCGGGTTTGGTGCCACCGCCGTATACCCTTATCTGGCCTATGAAATCATCAATGACCAGATTCGCTCCGGTGAGGTAATGACCGATCCCCGGGAAGCGTACAAGGCTTACCGTAAAGGCATCGGCAAAGGGCTGATGAAAATCCTTTCCAAAATGGGAATCTCGACCATTGCCTCCTATCGGGGAGCGCAGCTGTTTGAAGCCGTGGGTCTTGCCAGAGAGATTGTCGATCTGTGCTTCTGCGGTGTTCAAAGCCGTATTCAGGGAGCCCGTTTCGAAGACTTCCATTATGAACTGGGTCTGCTGGCTGAAACGGCCTGGAAAGCCCGTAAGCCGATTCAGCAGGGCGGCCTGTTGAAGTATGTACACGACAGTGAGTACCACGCTTTCAACCCGGATGTGGTGCAACAGTTACAGGTTGCCGTTAAAACCGGCGACTATCAGGAGTACCGGAAGTACGCCGAACTGGTCAACCAGCGTCCAGTGGCTACTTTGCGTGACCTGCTGGGTCTCAAGCGCAATGATCAGGCACTGGCGGTGGATGAGGTTGAATCTGTTGGCGATATCGTGCGCCGGTTTGACTCTGCGGCCATGAGTCTTGGTGCTTTGTCCCCGGAAGCTCATGAAGCTCTGGCGGAAGCGATGAACCGTCTTGGTGGTCGCTCCAACTCCGGTGAAGGTGGTGAAGATGAAGCCCGCTTCGGCACCAATCGTATGTCCAAAATCAAACAGATTGCCTCGGGTCGTTTTGGCGTAACCCCTCACTACCTGGTGAATGCCGAAGTCCTGCAGATCAAGGTTGCCCAGGGGGCCAAGCCCGGCGAAGGTGGTCAGTTGCCCGGTGGCAAGGTAAATGAGCTGATTGCCCGTCTGCGCTACTCTGTGCCGGGTGTTACCCTTATTTCACCGCCACCGCACCATGATATCTATTCCATCGAGGATCTGGCTCAGCTGATTTATGACCTTAAACAGGTGAATCCCGAGGCGCTGGTTTCCGTCAAGCTGGTATCTGAACCTGGCGTCGGTACTATTGCAGCAGGCGTTGCCAAGGCGTATGCGGATCTGATCACCATCTCCGGTTATGATGGCGGTACTGCTGCAAGTCCTCTGACGTCTATCCGTTATGCCGGTTCACCGTGGGAGCTGGGCCTGAGTGAAGCCCATCAAACGCTGCGTGGCAATGATCTGCGTGGTAAGGTTCGCCTGCAGACGGATGGTGGTCTCAAGACCGGTCTTGATGTGGTCAAGGCGGCCATTCTCGGTGCGGAAAGTTTTGGTTTTGGTACTACACCGATGATTGCCATGGGTTGTAAATACCTGCGTATCTGTCATCTGAATAACTGCGCTACCGGTGTGGCGACTCAGGATAAGTCACTCCGGGAAGAGCACTTCAAGGGTGATGTTGAAATGGTTATGAACTTCTTCACCTTTGTTGCTGAAGAAGTGCGTGAGTGGCTGGCCTTGCTGGGTGCCAGAACCCTTGAAGAGGTGGTCGGCCGCACTGAGTTGCTGGAGATTTTGCCGGGCCTGACGGAAAAGCAGCAGAACCTGGACCTGTCCCCGATTCTCGGCAGTGCCGATGTGCCTGCGGATAAGCCCATGACCTGTCAGGTAGATCGTAACCCACCCTACGACAAAGGTGAGTTGGCGGAAGAGATGGTCCGCCAGACGATGGATATCATCGAAAACGGAGAAGGTGGTGAGTTCAGTTTTACGGTTGGCAACTGTGATCGCTCCATCGGTGCCCGTCTATCCGGTGAGATTGCCAAACGTTACGGTAACCAGGGCATGGCGGATAACCCCCTGAAGCTGAATCTGACCGGTTCCGCAGGGCAGAGCTTTGGTGTCTGGAACGCGGGTGGTCTGGAGATGCGCCTGGAAGGGGATGCCAACGACTATGTGGGTAAGGGCATGACCGGCGGTAAGCTGGTGATCTACCCGCCGGTTGGCAGCAGTTTTGTCACCCATGAAACCTCTATCATTGGTAACACCTGTCTCTATGGTGCCACCGGTGGAACATTGTACGCAGCGGGTCGTGCAGGTGAACGTCTTGGTGTTCGTAACTCTGGTGCCAATGTTGTGGTGGAAGGCGCAGGCGACCACTGTTGTGAATACATGACCGGTGGTCTGGTGACTGTACTGGGCCGGGCGGGTCATAACTTCGGTGCGGGCATGACCGGTGGTTTTGCCTACGTGCTGGATCTGGAAAGAAGTTTTGTTGATCGTTATAACCATGAATTAGTGGATATACATCGCATTGATAATGAAGCCATGGAGCCTTATCAATCACACCTGCTGAGTGTCCTGGAAGACTATGTTGCCGAGACCGGCAGTACCTGGGGGCAGGAGCTGATTGAAGACTTTTATGACTACAGTGGTCGTTTCTGGCTGGTGAAGCCAAAAGCTGCCAGTCTCGATACCTTGCTGGCCAGTACCCACGGTAGCCCTGAGTAATCAGGGTGTCCGCAGGGGGGGCAAACGAACAGGTATTGAATCTACGAACAGCTTTGTGAGGTCAGCGAAATGTCACAGATACCATTAAAAAATGGCAGCAGCCTGAGCCAGAAAGAAAGAAGGCTGAATAACAACTTTCAGTTTGTTGATGTCGGTCGTCATGACCCGGATAAGAAAAGCCTGCGTCAGCGCAAAACAGAATTTGTGGAAATCTACCAACCGTTTGATGAGCGGCAGGTAAAAAATCAGGCGCATCGTTGCCTTTCCTGTGGTAACCCATACTGTGAATGGAAGTGTCCGGTACACAACTACATTCCGGATTGGTTGAAACTGGTCTCTGAAGGTCGTCTTTTTGAAGCGGCAGACCTGTCACACCAGACCAATACACTGCCAGAAGTGTGCGGCCGGGTTTGTCCACAGGATCGCCTCTGTGAAGGTGCCTGTACACTGAATGACGGCTTTGGTGCGGTAACCATCGGGTCTACCGAGAAATACATTACCGACACGGCGCTGGCGCTCGGCTGGCGTCCGGATATGTCCAAGGTGTCCTGGACCGATAAAAAAGTGGCCATCATCGGTGCCGGACCGGCAGGTCTGGGCTGTGCCGATGTACTGGTACGCAATGGTGTGACGCCGGTGGTGTTTGATAAAAACCCGGAAATCGGTGGCTTGTTGACCTTCGGTATTCCAGAGTTCAAGCTGGAAAAGCACGTTATGAGCCGTCGTCGTGAAGTGTTTACTGAAATGGGGATTGAGTTTCAGCTGAACACGGAAATCGGTAAAGACATCACCATGGAGAAGCTGCTTGAGGAGTATGATGCGGTATTCATGGGCATGGGAACTTACACCTATATGAAAGGCGGCTTCCCGGGTGAAGATCTTGAAGGTGTCCATGATGCGCTGCCTTACCTGATCTCCAATGTGAACCGTAACCTCGGCTTTGAACAGGATCCGGCAGACTTTATTGATATGAAGGGCAAGCGGGTGGTGGTACTGGGTGGTGGTGATACCGCCATGGACTGTAACCGCACGGCGATTCGGCAGGGAGCCAGGTCGGTTACCTGTGCCTATCGTCGTGATGAAGAGAATATGCCGGGCTCCCGCCGGGAAGTGGCCAATGCCAGACAGGAAGGTGTGAACTTCCTGTTTAACCGCCAGCCGGTAGAAATTGTTGGTGATGGCAAGGTAGAGGGCATCCGTCTGGTAACCACTGAACTTGGCGAACCGGATGACAATGGTCGTCGCCGTCCACAGGTAGTAGAAGGCAGTGACCAGATACTGGAAGCGGATGTGGTTCTGGTGGCCTTTGGTTTTCGCCCGAGCCCGGCTGACTGGTTTGAACAGCACGATATTCAGATTGATGAAGGTGGCCGGGTGGTGGCCCCGGAAAAAGCCAGGTACAAATTCCAGACCAGTAACCCGCAGGTGTTTGCTGGTGGTGATATGGTTCGTGGGTCAGATTTGGTGGTCACCGCCATCTGGGAAGGTCGTCAGGCAGCAGATGGTATTCTTGATTACCTGGATGTCTGATTAATCACTCTTTTTTACGATAATGTAGGGGCGTTTTTCCAATCCGGAAGCGCCCCTGTTTTTTCTACAGCCTGGAATACTGATGGTTCAGGCAACGCTGGTATCGGGACTTTTATGACTCCATTGAAAAATGACCGCTTTCTTCGAGCTTTGCTCAGGGAGCCAGTTGATGTAACTCCCGTCTGGATGATGCGCCAGGCCGGCCGTTATTTACCGGAATACCGGGAAACCAGGGCCCGTGCCGGTGACTTTATGGCCCTGTGCAAGAACGCAGAGCTTGCCTGTGAAGTAACTTTGCAGCCATTGGAACGATTCCCGCTGGATGCGGCGATTCTCTTTTCCGATATTCTCACGATTCCCGATGCCATGGGTCTTGGGCTTTATTTTTCAGCCGGTGAAGGGCCGAAGCTCAAAAAGCCGGTTCGTAATGCCGCTGATGTTGCAGCGCTGACCGTGCCAGACCCGGAAAAAGACCTGGGTTATGTGATGGATGCGGTGAGAACCATTCGGCGTGAACTCAATGGTCGGGTGCCGCTGATTGGTTTTTCCGGCAGCCCCTGGACACTGGCAACCTATATGATTGAAGGTGGCAGTAGCAAAGACTTTCGTCGTATAAAAGCGATGATGTTTGATCAGCCAGAACTGCTGAAGCAAGTGTTGAGCGTGCTTGCCGAGTCAGTGACCAGCTACCTGAATGCCCAGATAGAAGCGGGTGCCCAGGCGGTGCAGATTTTTGATACCTGGGGTGGGGTGCTCAGTTCACAGAACTATCGTGACTTCTCACTGCACTATATGGACAGGATTGTGAAAGGCCTGAAGCGGGAAAATGAAGGCAGAAAAGTGCCGGTTATTCTCTTTACCAAAAATGGTGGGCAGTGGCTTGAAGCGATGGCCGATACCGGTGCCGATGCCCTGGGGTTGGACTGGACAACCGATATGGGTGAAGCACGACAGAGGGTAGGTAACCGGGTGGCGTTACAGGGCAATATGGACCCATCAGCGCTTTATGCATCACCGGAACGTATTCGCCGGGAAGTGGCAACCGTTCTGGAAAAATTTGGCACAGGCAATGGCCATGTGTTCAATCTGGGGCATGGCATTCACCAATATGTTGAGCCGGAAAAGGCGGGTGCCTTTGTGAATGCCGTACATGAACTGTCTGCCCAATATCATGCTTCCGTATAACGCTGTTGCCTGCTGTTAAGGGCCTTTATCAGGGCGCTTTGTACGGTAAACCGGGTAACCGGCTTGGTGAGAATTGAGCTGATACCCAGTTTGCTGGACTGGTGCTTACTGGGAGGGTTACTGACCCCGGTCAGCATAATAATGGCTGGCAATGGGTCAATACCCGGGTCGTCATTGATTCGTTCTGCGACCTGTAAACCTTTCAGCCCGGGCATCTGGTGGTCAAGAATAATGATATCAAATGCTCGGTTCAGGTAAGCTTCGTTACGAATCATGGCAAGGGCTTCCGGGCCATCTTCTGCTTCGATCACCGAAATACCCAATAGATGACATTGCTGGCGGAGCACTTTACGACAGGTTGCACTGTCATCAGCAATCAGTACCCGCATATTTTCATACTGGTTTTGCTGAGGTATTTCATCTTGTCTGGGTTGCTTATTCTCTTCTCCACAGGAGCAGGGCAAAGTAAATGAGAGGATATTGGCCCGTTTACTGACCTTTCCTCCAAGCTGTCGTATAAGACGAGTTGCAAGGTATAGATTCAGCCTCATGACTGTCTCTGCTTTTATCTCGGATAAAGAGTGCTCACCGGATAAATGTTTTTCTGCAATGCTGCTACCGGCAGGGTTTTTGAAACTGAACTCAAACAGCAGTTTACCGGCAGCATCTCTCTGAATAGAAAGTGCAACCTCTCCCGTTTCAGCCTGGCTCAGCCCATAGAACAGAAATGCTTCCAGAATCAATGAGACCCGATAGCCTTCGATATGACATTCGGCGGACATGCTTTCATCAACGAAGCAGATAATTTCAATATTCTGCTGTTCCGCACGATACTGGAAATGATGAATCAGCTCATCCACTGTGTTGTGTATATCAACCAGTCGTGTGTCCGACGTTATTTCCTGGTTTTGAGCCTTAATGCTGGAGGCCAGTAGATTGACCAGGTTGCCCAGTTCATAACCCGCGTAGCGAAGTGTTTGCACGTAGTCTTCCTGCTTCGGGGTCAATGGTGTACTCAGTAACAGCTCTGACATGCCCATCACACCATTCAGTGGCGTTCGCATTTCATGGCCCAGCGATTTCATGGTCTCTTCGTCCAGCTCATCCCGTTGTCGGACGCTATCCGAAAATTTTTCCCTGTTGATCACTTTTCTGTTGACTCTCCCTGACAGCGACAGGAAGCCGAGTGTTAAAGCCAATGTTTGAATCAGTAGCCAGGTCGTGTTTCTGGAAGATATCCCCAATGCACCGGTTTGGTTCAGGGCGAAAATACATTGACTGATGACGAGGGGGACCAGCAACCAGGGTGATATATAGAGGCGATGGGGTTTTACCAGCCAAAAAGACAGGCAGAAGCAGGCATTACCGATCAGCGTCAGTACCAGCAGATGAGTATTTAACATACTACTGTCGCTTAGTGGCAACCAGAGGGCTGATACCAGGTAAATAAACGAGAAAATATTAAAGAAACGGATAAGCAGTGGCCTATGATAGCCAAAGAGGTTTATGGCCAGCTGACAGAAGGTCAGGCTGATTAACAGCAGTGATAATTTGTAGAGCCAGGCTTCTGCGGTGATGGGTATGTAAAACCAGGTGCTCAGATAGCCCTGCCAGGAAGCCATAAAAATGAGTGCAAAGATAGCACCTGAAGCCAGCAGTAGATGAAAAATACGACGGTGATTAGAAGGTGAGAGGCTGTTTGAAGTTTTTGATGGCTGTTTTATCGACAGGAAAAGCCAGGCATTGGCAAGAATCATTGATATCAACAGACCGCTGATTAATCCGGTTTGCCAGTGTTTATACCACTGCTGTTTGATCAACTGATCAAAGCTACCCAGTTTCAGACTATTGCTCAGTTCAGGATGAAACGGTGCTTTAAGGTATATCATTGCGGACTGAGCTGGCAGCAGCGTAAAGCTCGTGGTGTTGACCTGATCCAGTGGCAGTGGTTTAACGACAGTCTTGCCAGTGGCAGCGCTGACGTATGTGAGATAAAGGGTCGGCAGTTCCTGCTGCTGATAATCCACAGACAGGATGGGATGCACTACTTCTGACGTATGGTTGGTAACAGGAAAGCGTAACCAGAGGTTTTGTTGCTGTTCTTCGGTGCGGAGTAAGTTAGGCTGCCATGGGGCAAAGCGGTATTTGAACGCTCCCTCAACCAGCGCATTGATGGATAGTTGTCTAGTGTCGTCAATATAGAACTCTGTACTCGCTCCAGGCTGGAGTAAGTAGGATGATTGATTAATGTCGACATTCGCAGATGCATTCAGGGCGGAGAAAGTAAACGATAAAATAAATAGCAGTGCGAATGTCCATTTTTGCCGTGTAAAGGCTTGATAAAACACTGTTGAAAATTCCGTTTTTCGTATTTATTGCAGAATTATACTGAAAACTGACTGGTTGGACAGTGAATCAGTCGACGGTTTACGCAAGAACAGGAAATTCAGGGGATTTTCCTGAAGTATGACAAAGTGAAAGGCTTTTTTTAAACTGCAGAGAACACAAAGCTCACGAAGAAAAAAGATAAGAAGTTTTATCTTTCTTTGTGGGCTTTGTGTTCTCTGTGGTTAAAAGTCTTTTGCCTGACCTCTGTAACTATGCCTCTTCCCGGACGATGGCTCTATGGCCGATGTCTGTACGATAGTAGACGTCTTTCCAGTCAATGGTTGTGACCGCGTTATAGGCCTGCTGTTGAGCTTCCTTCACGGTCTCGCCCAGGGCGGTCACACAGAGTACCCGGCCGCCATTGGTCAGGGTTTTGCCCTCTTCAACACGGGTTCCGGCCTGGAAGACTTTGGCATTGATGATATTATCGATGCCCGTGATTTCATCACCCTTGCGGTAGGCTTCCGGGTAACCACCGGCTGCCATGACCACGCCAAGGGCAGTGCGGCTGTCCCACTCAATCTCAACCTGATCCAGCTCACCACGGGTACCGGCCAGGCACAGTTCTACCAGGCTGGACTTCAGGCGCATCAGGATGGGTTGGGTTTCCGGGTCACCAAAACGACAGTTGTATTCCAGTACTTTGGGGGTGCCATCAGCATCAATCATTAATCCGGCGTAGAGGAAGCCCCGGTATGGCATGCCTTCGCTGGCCATGCCCTGTACCGTTGGGATGATGACTTCCTTCATGGCTCGGTCATGAATTGTCGGCGTCACCACAGGCGCAGGAGAATATGCACCCATACCGCCGGTATTCGGGCCTTTATCGTCATTGTCACGGGCTTTGTGATCCTGGCTGGTGGCCATGGGGAGAATGTTTTTGCCGTCCACCATGACGATAAAACTGGCTTCTTCGCCGGTAAGAAACTCTTCAATCACCACACGGTGACCGGCTTCACCAAAAGCATTGCCAGCCAGCATGTCGTCAATAGCAGCAAAAGCTTCCTGCTCCGTCTGGGCGAGAATCACGCCTTTACCGGCAGCAAGTCCATCAGCTTTCACCACAATAGGTGTACCCTGTTGTTTGACGTAGGCTTTAGCGGGTTCAATCTCTGTGAAGTTCTGGTAGGCGGCGGTGGGGATATTATGGCGGGCAAGAAAATCTTTGGTGAATGCCTTGGAGCCTTCCAGCTGGGCCGCTGCCTGTGACGGACCAAATATCGCCAGACCTGCTTGTTCAAACTGGTCAACAACGCCCGCCACCAATGGTGCTTCCGGGCCGACAATGGTCAGGTCAATGTTTTCTGACTGGGCAAATTCAACCAGTCTGGTGATATCCAGCACATCGATAGCAACGTTGGATACTTTGTTTTCAGAGGCGGTGCCAGCATTACCGGGAGCGACAAACACTTGTGTAACATTGTCGTCTTGAGCCGCTTTCCATGCCAGGGCATGCTCCCGCCCGCCATTTCCGATGATCAGTACTTTCATAAAGGATGTCCTTTTTTTGAACCACAGAGACCACGGAGTGCACAAAGGTTTTCTTTTTGTGATTTCTGCTGGGGAAAATTTTTCTCAATGGCGGAAATGCCGAACGCCGGTAAATACCATGGCTATGCCTGCCTGGTTGGCGGCGTCAATCACTTCCTGGTCTCGCATGGAGCCACCGGGCTGGATGACCGCAGTAATACCTGCACTGGCTGCGGCGTCAATACCGTCCCGGAATGGGAAGAAGGCATCGGATGCCATCACGGAACCACGAACTTCCAGCCCTTCATCCGCTGCCTTGATGCCGGCAATGCGGGCACTGTAAACACGGCTCATCTGGCCTGCGCCGATACCGATTGTCTGTGAGTGCCTGGCATAGACAATGGCATTGGACTTCACAAATTTCGCGACCTTCCAGGCGAACTGAAGGTCGGCCATTTCCTGCTCGGTCGGGGCGCGATCCGTCACCACTTTCAGATCAGAAGGATCAATAATACGGATATCGGAATCCTGAACCAGCAGGCCGCCATTGACACGCTTGAAATCCGGCAAAGGAGTTGGCTCAGCTGCCAGTTGGCCAGCGGTTAATACCCGAATGTTCTGCTTATTCTGAAGAGTGGCGGCCGCTTCAGCGTCCATTTCGGGAGCGATAATGACTTCCACAAACTGGCGCTCAATAATAGTACGGGCTGTGGTCATATCCAGCTTGCGGTTAAAGGCGATAATGCCGCCGAAGGCAGAGGTTGGATCGGTTTCGTAAGCGCGGTTGTAGGCTTCAAGAATATCTGTGCCGGTTGCCACACCGCAGGGGTTGGCGTGTTTGACGATAACACAGGCTGGCAGATCAAACGCTTTAACGCATTCCAGGGCTGCATCGGTATCGGCAATATTGTTGTAGGAAAGCGCTTTGCCTTGCAGTTGTCTGGCGCTGGAAACCGTGCCTTCAGGCGGGTTCTTTTCTGTGTAGAAGGCGGCTTTCTGGTGCGGGTTTTCACCGTAGCGCAGATCTTCTACTTTAATAAACTGGCTGTTGAAAGTGCGTGGGAAAGCTTCCGGCTCATCGTCATCGCTGTTAATGGCGGTGCCCATGTAGTTGGCAATGGCACCATCGTAGCCGGCTGTATGCTCAAATGCCTTCACGGCCAGATCAAAGCGGGTGGTCAGATCAATCAAGCCATTATTGTCAGCCAGGCTGTCCAGTACGCACTGGTAATCACTGGCGTTCACCACAATGGTGGTATCGCGGTAGTTCTTGGCGGCGGCCCGAACCATGGTCGGGCCGCCAATATCGATGTTCTCAATGGCGGTGGCCAGATCGCAGTCAGGGCGGGCAATGGTTTGCTCGAAGGGGTAGAGGTTGACCACAACCAGGTCGATAGGCTGGATGCCATACTGGTCCATGACGGATTCATCCTGGCCGCTGCGGCCCAGAATGCCACCATGAACCTTGGGGTGGAGGGTTTTCACCCTGCCGTCCATCATTTCCGGGAAGCCGGTATAGTCAGAAATCTCAATGGCAGGAATATCGTTCTCAACCAGCAGTGCATAAGTTCCGCCTGTGGACAGAATTTCAACCGAATGCTGTTGCAGTGTCCGGGCGAACTCAACAATTCCTGTTTTGTCGGAAACGCTAATCAGAGCCCGGCGAATCGGGCGTGTCGTGACTGCCATCGTTTCTCACTCACCGTTTGTTGGAATAGATAGTTGGAATAAAAATTCTGGCAGATTTTAGCTGGAAATGGTGGCTATTGGCAGGGGGAGAGGGAATAAAGGGGAAATCAGTAGTGTCCTTGGTCCAGAAACTACTGATTAGATTGAAAAGAGTAATGAACCAATTAAAGCAGGCCGTACTGCTTCAGCTTCTTGCGCAGGGTACCCCGGTTCAGGCCCAGTAATGTGGCCGCGCGGGTCTGGTTGCCCTTGACGTAAGCCATGACCGTTTCCAGCAGAGGTGCTTCTACTTCAGACAGCACCATTTGATAGACATCGGTGACGTCCTGCCCGTCCAGGTGGGCAAAGTAGTTATTCATGGATTTTTCCACACTGTCGCGCAGAGTCTGGGACTCCGGTATTCTCGACGCTGTGGCAAGGCTTCCCCCATGGCCATTTACTGGACGACCTTCTTCTACGATTACTTGTGTTGCCGTCATGCCGCTATGTCCTCTCCGTTACCTTCTGACTTCTTCGCAAAAGTCGACTCTGAAAAACGCTGAAAATACTCCTGAATGCAGGTGCGCTGTTCTTCCGAAGATTCCAGCTTATTAAAATGCCGGCGAAACTCCAGGCCGGATGGCTGGTCCTGCATGTACCAGCCCACATGTTTTCTGGCAATCCGCACAGCCTGGAGCTCCTGGTAAAAAAGGCCGTAGAACTGATGGAGGGCTTCCAGGTGCCTCAAAAGGATTGCCTGAACCTCATTCTGATCCGGGGCTGCCAACCGTTCCCCGTGTTGCAGGTAGTGATTGATCTCCCGGAATATCCAGGGACGGCCCTGGGCGGCACGGCCAATCATTAATGCGCTGGCACCGGTAACGTCCAGCACATGCCGTGCTTTCTCCGGTGAGGTGATGTCACCATTGGCAATCACCGGGATAGTCACCGCCTCAACAATACGGGCGATGGTTTCGTATTCCGCTTCACCGTTATACATGCAGGCCCGGGTGCGGCCATGAACCGCCAGGGCGGCAATGCCACACTGTTCGGCCAGTTTGGCAACCGCAACACCGTTGCGGTTGTCCGGGTCCCAGCCGGTACGAATCTTCAGGGTCACCGGAATATCCACCGCCGCCGTTACCGCTTTCAGGATGGACTCCACCAGATCAATGTCCCGCAGCAGGGCAGAACCGGCCGCCTTATTGCAAACCTTCTTGGCAGGGCAGCCCATGTTGATATCTATGATCTGGGCTCCAAACTCCTGGTTCAGCCTGGCCGCCTCGGCCATCTGCTCCGGATCACCTCCGGCAATCTGCACGGAGCGTGGTTCGGACTCACAGCTGTGATCCATGCGCAGCCTGGACTTACGGGTATTCCAGAGCTTTGGGTTGCTGGTCACCATCTCCGACACCGCCATGCCTGCACCCATTTTCAGGCAGAGTTTGCGAAACGGACTGTCGGTAACGCCCGCCATGGGTGCCAATACCACCGGGTGAACGATGGAATAAGGACCAATCTTCAACGGTGCTGGCGCTGTGTGTTCTGACAAGAGTTGACCTGACAAAAAAGAAAGCCTCGATCTGATGGATGATGAAACCAACGGGGCATCATACTCTCTACATATTTCACGATAAAGTGAAATTGATCAATATTTGTTCAGCTAAAAGTGGTGGATTTGCTAATGCAAAAACCATTACTCATTTCACCTCAGGCCTTCTGGCGCAGATCAATAATAGAGCCAATGGGTTGTGCATTTTTTGATATAGGTCAGCAAGAAACCGGTTCAATGCAGGCATAAGCACTGAATTTGTTCAATTTGTTGATAGGTCGCATTAAAAGTGGGCATTTTTTGAGCCGTGGAAGGGCTGTTTTTAACCACAAAAGCTACAACGTTATTTTTAGAATGCGTCTTGCACTCCTTGAATGGAACAGCTTTTGGTTCGCGGGAAATCTGTTGAGGCTATATATCTTCTTCCCCAAATAACAGACCTATAAAACGAAAAGGTGAAAACCTTTGAATTCTTCTTGGTTAAAAACATAAAAAAACACCCGATCGAATCGGGTGCATTTAAATCAGTTATCGCTGATGGAGGACTCTCTGTCATTGGAGCCAGAATTAGCAGGAGGCGGTGGTGGTGGAAGTAGTGGGGCGATTTCTTGTTGTTCCGCCTCGATTTCTTCAGTCGTTTCAACATCATCGAGTGCTGTCACCAGTTGCTCAAACTGTCCGGCGGCCTGGTCGATCATGCTCATCAGCTCAGCACTATTGCCAGCTCCTGCCTTGGCTGCATTGACGATGATTTCTTTTTGGTCAGGTGCCTGACTGATGGCGGCAGAAACAATTTGACCAGTCTGTAGAGGATAAACTTTAACTGCGGCTTCAATCAAAGCAGAAAGGAGTTCTGGCTGATTATTCAGTTGTATAGCAGCACTGCTGATAACTGATTCAATAGAGGAATTTTCAGCCTGCATTGCTATGGTTAGCGCCTGGTCGGCTGGCATGGTGGCCAGGTCCTGTACCAGATCTGCCTGGGCCATACCAACAATAGCGATCAGCGACAATGCACTTGAGGCAAGTAAGTGTTTTGGTTTCATCCGGGTTCCTGTATGGCAAAGCGCCCTGATGGGCGTGAACGTTTAGGAATTACCATGGGAAGCGATGATTCATTGAAAATAAACAACAATTTCCTGATCAGCGAGATCCAATGAAGTTAGATATCCATTTTTCAGGGATTGGCTTTCGTTTAATAGAAAGAGCCAGTTTTTAAATATATTAATATATTGCTAGAAATTATATTTAAACTGATTTTATAATACAAACTAATTTTTTAGGTCTATTAGTACAACTGCTTATTTTTTAGAGATCTCCGGTTAGTAAATAAATAGGAAAGCAGGCTGGCATCAATTTTGCTGTGTGATTACAGGTCTTACTTCCCAAGGTATGGCGGGATCATTGATGACAAGAGCTTTTCAGGCTCGACATGTCTGGACTGACAAGTGCCTTTAAAAGATGCATTAGGGATGAGTAGGAAATGAAGGGAATAAGTAAGCTCGCTATTGGTATTGCCCTGACCAGTCATGGTTTGAGGGCGGTTGCTGCGGTAGAAGAGCCTGCACATATAGACTGGGGTGTCGTTGAAGTAACTCCTCTGGCTGTTCTGAATATTGGCTATGATGACAATATCTTTCAAAATAGTGTGACCGATGGCCTGAAAAACAAAAGCTCTACGGTTTATGACCTGGAAGCATCTGTTGAATTTAAGGCGCAGCAGGGTTTGAATACCTACGTGGTAAGAGCAGCAGCAAAAAACAAACATTTTACCAGTGAGCAGGATGCTGACTTTACCAATATTGGCCTTGATGCCAACCTTAATCACGAGCTGAATCGTCGTAACCGGATAGATTTGACGCTGGGTATTGGCAATTACCATGATGAAGGTTCAACAGTAAATGGTGTTGTTGATCTAAGTGCCCCTGAATACATCCGCACCACTGGTCGTCTCCTCTACAGTCTGGGTGGCCAGGAAGCCATCCTTCGTGCTGACCTTTTTGGTGGCTACAACATGCAGGACTACAAAACCAGTAATGGCCTTGTACAAGGTAATGACCGCAAAACAACGGAATTGGGTGGTACCGCATTTTACCGTTTTATGCCCGTAACTGATGCACTGGTAGAAATCAAGCAGCGCAAGCTGGATTACACCGGTGTAAACAGTGCCGGTTATGACATTACCAGTTATCTGGTGGGTCTGAGTTGGGAAGCTACAGTGAAAACCACCGGTTACGCCAAGCTGGGTCGTCGCTACCGTAGCAGTCAGGTCAGTGGGGTAGGCTCAGAAGGCTATACCGGTTGGGAGGTGGGTGCCAGTTACCTGCCCCTGGAGCACTCCCTGATTCAGTTCAGTACTGCTCGTGACTACGGTCTTGAGTCTGGTAATCCACAGGATGTGACTTTTACTCAGGGTACCAGCACTGAGGTAAGCTGGAAACACGGCTGGACATCTCGTATCTCAACCCGTGTTACTTACCGATACACCAATGAAGAGTTGCAAAGAGCGAGTGGTGAAGCTCTGAAGCACCTTACGTTAAATGATTTTGGTGTAGGAGTTGAATGGCAACTGCGTCGTTATGCGACACTGGGTTTTTCTTGGAATACCATCGACCGGAATGAAAAGGCTCTGGCTGTGGGCCAGACTCCGGATGGATTTAGCCGTAATGTATACATGCTGACGGCTGAAGTGTCTCTTTAATCTTGTTTAAATGTTAATGGTTATAAAATAAGTCGACGACTAAAGTCGTCAGTTTCCTGTTTTTTGCAGAAATGGTAGTGAATATGGAAGGACCCTGTTTGCTGGCTAGAAGGGTAAAACCGCTTCTGGCAATTATCTTCCCCACCCTGACGCTGATGGCAAATATCACGAATGCAGAGCTGGTGAGTTACTCTACCTACGGCCTGAGTTCTGGTGACCAGATAAGTATCACCGTCTTTGGTGAAGAGGATATGGAGGTGGAAACCAGGCTGACCGATGCGGGCACCATCACCTACCCATTTCTGGGTGAGATTCGGGTGAAGGGAAAGACGGTCGGTGAGTTGCAGTCGTTTCTGACCAGTGAGCTTAAGGGGGATTACTTTATTGACCCGAAAGTGACCGTCAGAATTACCGAATACCGCAAGTTCTTTGTCAGTGGTGAAGTTAAATCACCTGGTGGTTTCAGTTTTGAACCGGGGTTAACTCTTGAAAAGGCGGTGGCCCTTGCTGGTGGTTTTACCCAGCGTGCGGCACGTAAGGAGGTGGTGGTTACCCGTGAAGAAAATGGTCATTTGCAGGAACGTACCATGGCACTGAATAACTCGGTGCTTCCTGGTGATATTGTCAATGTTAAAGAGAGCTTTTTTTAAGTAATAAATTCCTGATTCAGGCAGTAAACGGGAGTTTGTTGCCTCATCTGTTAGAAGTCATAGTTATGAGTAATTCACAACCCACTCGACTGCCGGGTATTGCAGAGCAAGATGAAGACATTATCGACCTGCGCCAGATTGTTCAGGTAGTGGTCAATTACCGCTGGCCAATTATTGGCTTTACCCTGGCGGTCACTCTAATTGTCATTCTGGTGGTGTTTTCTATTACACCGGTCTATCAGGCGACCACGGTTCTGCAAATAGAACAGGAGCAGGCCAAGGTGCTTTCCATTGAGGAGGTCTATGGCATTGAAGGCAGCGACAGTTACCTGAATACCCAGTTTGAAGTGCTGAAATCCCGGGGGGTTCTGGAAAAGGTAGTGGATAAACTCGGACTGATGAATAACCCGGAGTTTAATGATCGTTTGAACAATGCTCCCTGGTATGTCGGGCTGCTGGACTGGAAAGTATGGTTAGGCCTTCAGGAGCCCGGGGGAGAAGTTGATGAGTCTTCGGTGCGCAGGGATGTGATCAATGCCCTGAATAAAAAAGTCAGCATTGAGCCTGTACGCAAAACTCAGGTGGTGAAAATACACGCCCAGTCCGAAAACCCGAAACTGGCAGCTGCCATTGCCAATGCGGTGGCCGGTGCCTATATCGAAGCTTATATGGAAGCAAAACTATCCCTGACGCTCAGTGCTACTGACTGGATGCAGGGACGGATGAATGAGCTTTCTGAGAAGTTACGTATTGCTGAGCAGAGTCTTCAGAATTACCGGGACAGTGAAGACCTGGTGGACCTGGAAGGGGTATTAACCATTTCCAGTGATGAGTTAAAAGCCCTGACGAAGTCACTGGTGGCATTGCGTCGGAAACTGGCGGTGTCTGAAGGTATTTATCAGCAGATTCAAAATGGTGGTATAAAAAATAGTCATGATTCACTAAAGGCGGTGTTAAACCATCCACTGATAAAAGACTTAAAAACTGAAGAAGCAAAAAGTCAGCGATTGGTTCAGGAGCTTTCCCGTCGCTATGGGCCAAAGCACCCGAAAATGATTGCAGCACGCAGTGACCTGGAAAGCCTTGAGAATAATATTGACAGCCAGATTGGTAATATTGTTGAAGGGGTAGAGCGGGACTATGAGCTGGATAAAGCCAACGAACGCAGCCTTGAGGACGCGGTTGCGGAGGCAAAGGTCAATGTGCAGGCAATCAACCGCAAACAGTTCCGCTTAAGGGCGTTGGAACGTGAAGTACAGACTAATAAAGATCTTTACGACGCATTCTTTAAACGTATTCAGGAAACTTCGGCCACCAGCGATTTACAGACCGCTAATGCTCGTATTGTGGATCAGGCCTATGCGCCTCAGCACCCAATAAAACCAAAGAAAAAACTGATTGTTGTTGTGGCTGGCTTGATGGGGCTGTTGTTTTCCTGTGGTGTTGCTTTCCTGCTGGAGATGCTGAACAACACTATCCGTACAACAAGCGACGTTGAAGAAAAGCTGAATCTGCCAGTGCTGGGAGTGCTGCCAAAGATGACCGATAAAAAACTGGATGGTCAGATTCACAGCCTGTTCACCAATAAAGACCAGCATGGATTTGGAGAGGCGATTCGGACTATTCGGACCGGCATCAACCTGAGCGCAATGGATCAGGAGCATAAACTCTTTGCTATTACCTCTACTGCGCCCGGTGAGGGTAAGTCATCCATTGCTTCCAATATGGCGCTGGCGCTGGGGCAGCTGGGTAAAACCTTGTTGATTGACTGCGACCTGCGTCGTCCGGTTTTAGGTAAGAACTTCGCTATTAAAGGTGGTTCTGCTGGCCTGGCAAACCTGCTGTTGGGTTCGGCTTCAGTTGATGAAGCGGTGCATACGGTGGATGGCATTGATGTAATCCCCTGTGGCCTGATACCACCAAACCCCCAGGAGCTCCTGGCTTCTGAGCGTTACGGCATGCTGCTGAAACAGCTGAAAGAGCACTACGACTATGTGCTGCTGGACTGTCCACCGGTGCAGAACGTCAGTGATGTGCTGATGATCTCCCGCCATTGCGATGGCTTGATCTATGTGGTTGAAGCTGGCCGCATGCAGGTGAATGCAATACAGGTGGCGGTTGGTCGTCTGTTACAGGCCCGAACGCCAGTGACAGGAGCAGTGTTGAATAAGATCAATCCGTTGCAAAAAGATGCTTATGGCTATACCCAGGGCTATTACGACCATAACGGCTATAACTCTGGCATTGTTTAATTGGCTTTTTTGTTAACTGGGGAGGAGGACACAAAAACAGAAAAAAGAAAAGTTTTTTAATCGTATCCTTTGTGATCAATGTAATTAAAAAAAATTATAAGGAAAATGATAATTAGTAATTCTGTTATTACTTTGTCATTTATTATGTCTACATTAGCTATACATCGATTTTCAAATACCAGATAAATGCCCTCATTGCAGGGGGTGAAAGTTAAAGAGTAGCAATATGCCTGCGGCATGATTTTTACAAACAGACGTTTCGCTGTTCCAACATAGAGCGCAAAAGATGGTGAGCGGTAGCGTGCTTGCGACCAGAGAATCGGGGTAAGGTTTATATCCGGGATTTATTTGGGGTGGATTCTTAAAGCTTCTGATCAACTTCCTGAAAATTACTGAGATGAAAATACAGGACCTGGAGCAGGAAATCGAGAAAACACCTGGCGAGCTACTTCTTGCGCTGCTGACCATTGTTCACAGCTTCGGCAAAATGTTGCCTTGGACAGAGCAGAAGAATCTTTTGCACAAGGGTAAATAGAGGCCGCCAACGGTAATTACCGGCCACTGGCTGGCCCCGGCTTTTCGGGTTTCTGGGCTGATTCCATTGGCTTTTCTGGTACACACTCTCAAGTAATACTATATTAGTATTACTTTAAGCCAGAGATAGAAAATCATGAGAGTTACTATAAAAGGCCAGGTCACTATCCCCAGGGAAGTGAGGGAGGCACTCGGAGTTGTGCCGGGAAGTGAAATAGATTTTATTGAGGAGAACGGCAGATTCTATCTGGCAAAAAGAGACCAACTAAAAACGAAGAAAAAATTTGCCCGGTTCAGAGGAATCGCTTCTGCCCAAATGAGCACAGATGAAATTATGGGGTATACGAGGGGAAAACCGTGAACGGCATTCTCATCGACTCTTCTGTTCTTCTGGACTTATTGACCAATGACAAAAACTGGGCTGATTGGTCAGAAAATATTCTGGAACAGTACAGCCAGAGCAATAGCCTATTCATCAACTCAATGGTATACACAGAAATATCGATTGGTTTCAAAACAATAGAAGCAGTCGATGAAACATTAACTGAAATGGGCATTAAAGTTTTGGAAATGCCACGTGAAGCGCTATTTCTGGCAGGAAAAGTTTTCCTTCAATATAGAAAAAACAAAGGCAATAAAACATTACCATTGCCTGATTTCTTTATTGGAGCCCATGCTTTGACTTCAAATTTCCAACTGATAACACGGGATAATGGAAAATTCACAAGCTATTTTCCCACCCTGAGATTGGTAACTCCTGGCACTAATTAATTAGTGAAGCAGAATTATTTCAGTTCATAGCAAATGGCTGACTGGCTT
Source organism: Endozoicomonas sp. ALB115 (assembly GCF_049310245.1). Lineage (NCBI taxonomy): Bacteria > Pseudomonadati > Pseudomonadota > Gammaproteobacteria > Oceanospirillales > Endozoicomonadaceae > Endozoicomonas > Endozoicomonas sp. ALB115. The sequence continues at coordinate 79,161 of NZ_JBLYZG010000016.1, forward strand.
GTAAAGATGGGCATTACGACAGTAGTCGTTATTCACATAGTGAGTGCTTTTACCACAGCAAATCAGCATGTTTTGGCCAGGTTAAAGTGTTACAAAGGCTTTCAATACAAACGATAGTACCCTTCAAACTCTAAACTCAATTTTTAAATACCTATTGCAAGATAATATTAAAGGATTAATGGTGTCATGAGTGATAGAAGCTTATGGGTGGACTACTCAAAAGCCATCGGTATAGTGCTGGTAGTCTATGGTCATGTTGCAAGAGGTGTTTATAATGCTTCAATTCCATTGAATGTTGGTGTTTACACATTAGTCGACAGTCTAGTGTATACATTTCATATGCCACTATTTTTCTTTTTATCCGGTTTGTTTTTTATGAATTCTCTAGGAAGAAGAGGGAGGTTGAAATTAATATCCAGTAAAATTGATACTATTGTATATCCTTATTTATTATGGTCTTTAATCCAGGGGGGAGTCATAGTTGTTTTGTCATCCTTCACCAATAATAAGGTTGAGGCCAGCACATTATTAACAATTCTATGGCAACCACAATGGCAGTTCTGGTTCTTGTATGCACTATTTATGATTTTTGTGTTGTCGTCCATTTTGTTCAACTCCAGTGAAAATAGACTGATATTATTAGCTTTTGCTGTGTCTATCTTACTATACATCTTCCAGAAGCAGCTACCCAGTGCTTATAACTTGGGATTTATCACAAATAATCTTGTTTTTTTTATTGCTGGCATTTTATATGACCGCTATAAAAAGCTATTTCCAGGCTCTGGGAACCTAAATTTTACACTTTTTGCATTTATAATTTTTGCTGTTTCCCAATACATCTTTCATTTACAACTGGATATGAATTATGAAGACAAAGGTGTGTTAAGCCTTCTACTTGCTATGATATCTATTTTGTTTATTGTGTTGTTATCTCAAAGTTTGGTTCGTAAACCTATTCATTGGTTTTTAATTGTTGGTTCTGCATCAATGAGTATTTATTTGTTGCATATACTAGCGGGAAGTGGTGTGAGGATTATTCTGGTTAACCTGTTCTATATCTACGACCCTGCTATACACTTGGTAATTGGAACACTGGCAGGTGTTATTTTTCCTGTTGTAGTTTTCTATTTTGCAAAGCATTATGTCTGGCTTAACTATCTATTTTCTGCTCCCTTAAGCCGTTTAATAAAAAAATAAACTGGATATGCAATATTGTTTTATCAAATCCACAGCAAGCATTTTCTATTTTAAGTATTTATGATTTTTAATAAAATTAAATCTCAAAGAGATAAAGGTATATTTAAAGGGATTGTAACGGGTATTTTAGCAAAGTCGATAACTATAGTCTCTGGACTAGTAACGATTCCTTTTACATTGGAATATTTGGGGGTTGAACGTTTTGGTGTTTGGATGACTATTACAGGGCTTGTAAGTTTTTTAACCCTAAGTGACTTTGGGTTAGGTATTGGTCTGCAAAATGCACTTACAAGGTGTTATGGTAATGATGATAAAGTCAACCCAAAGATTTATATTTCGACAAGTTATTTTCTGGTTTCAGTTTTGATAGTTTTTATCTTATTTTGCTTTCTTGTTTCTCACTCATATGTTCCGTTTGATCGTCTGTTTAAGTTTAATGTTAATAGTCAGGATCTTTATAGTGAATCAATAATGGCAGTAAAATTAAGTTGCATTGCATTTATAGCTTGTATTCCTATAAACCTAATTGAAAGAGTTCTTGTTGGTTATCAAAAAAACTATTTGGCAAACCTACTGCTCTGCTTAGGAAGAGTATTGGGGTTGTTCTTTATTTTTATAAGTATATACTTTGATCTCGGTCTCTATCTTTTGTCTGTTTTGTTCATAGTGTCGCCAAGTATTGTTTATTTTGTTTATACGATATTTTATTTTTCTAAAGTGGAAAATAGAGAGATGTGTCCCTCTATCTACTTTATTAGAACACAACACTTTAAGGATGTAATTAGTACAGGGGGGTGGAATTTTCTTGCGCAGTTTTCTTTTGCTCTAAAAGAAAATATGCCGATACTGATTATATCATCCTTGGTGGGTGTAGCGCAGGTTTCAACCTTTGCTGTAACTCAGCGAATCATAGGTGCTGTTTTGATGTTTATTAATGTTTCTTTACAATCTTTGTGGCCTGCCTATGGAGAAGCATTTTATAAAAGAGATAAGGCATGGATAACTAAAACATTAAAAAGATCCATTGTTTCAGTACTTATTATATCTCTTTCTTCTTCTATTATTTTTGTTCTATTTGGGAAGTTGATAATTGATATATGGGCAGGTAGTGAAGTGGTTCCAAGTTTTACACTTTTAATGTTGTGTGCATTTTGGATGGTTTTATCAAGCATAAATATTGCACTCACGATGCTGCTCAATGGCACAAATAATTTTAAAAGCCAAGCTACTTATGGAGTTGCCTTGGTTATTTTGGGTTCATTTTTCTCTTATAGATTCGGAATTGATGTTGGAATGATCGGAGTTGTTTTGTCATTTATATTAATCTCTGAGTTATCTCGTACGATTGTATTTAGCATTGATATCAGAAGATTGCTAAGGAATATATGAGTAAATTTATTAATGAAGACTATTTTTTTATGGGTGTTTTATCATCGCTTAAACTTCTTAATAATATCAATGAATTTAATGTGAGCATGCTGACATATGCATCTCCAAACTGTATATTTAGTGAGTACACAAACTTACTAAAAGGTGAAGTAGTCAATTATTCTAAAATTGTCAGATTTACCCAAGTTAATGGTACTTCAGTTCATTAGGCTCCCAGGTTAAAACCACCGGCTTTAGAGGGTGGTTGTTGAGTTGCTTCCCGTTTCTTAGTTGTATAACTTTCAATAAATGGTTAATTTACTTTCTGTCAAACGAAAACACCCCTATTTTATATTGATCCTTTTTAATATGGGTTTTTTGTTTTTAAGTGATTCTAAAACTTCTGGTATCCCTTTTTTTCGGGAGCTGTTTGTTTTCATATTGCTCTCTATTTGTGCCTGGCAGATTATCATCAAACGCCGCTGGCAGGGCACTTTTTATGAGTATTGGGTTCTGTTATTGGTAGGGAGTACTATACTACTTTCCCCTTTGCTGGCATGGCTGAGCTTTGGTCAACCTATAAGTTATGGCATGCTGGAAGAACGACGAATTTTGCATTATCTGATTTTTTTCCCACTATTTTATGGTCTTTTAAAAAAACACATTACGGTGAAAACAATAGAGAAGTACATTATCTTTGCCTTTTTGGCGTGTGTGGCATTAGGTTCGCTCTATGCACTGCAAATTCTGCAAGTCCGCGCTGGTGTTTCTTTCCAGGTGGAGGGTGCGATTGAAGATTTAGAAGATCTTTACACTGGGTTTCGTGCAGGGCGTTTTACCTTTGGCAGCTCGTTTCTTGGATTGGTGTATCTGCTTGCGATATTAAACTTGCGTCGTCTGCCTTATCTGTTTTCAAAGGCTGCTATTAAATGGATGTTACTGGCATTGGTGTGTGTCGCTTATCTGTGGTTTGTTGTTCAAACCAGAAGCATGATGGCAATGCTTTTGCTGATGACTCTGGTCGCTTTTCGTCAGCAGCTTTTCCGTGTCGTGCAGTTGGGATATGTTACCCTTTTTACTTTGGTACTGGTTATTGCGCTATTCCCGGATTGGGCCGGGCAGCAGGTCGAAACCTTCGAAAAGCTCTATGAGGAAGCCACCCATGATCATGGCCCCAGGGTCAGGGATGTGACCATACAGGTTATTGTGGATGAAATTTTCAACAATAATCTGGTAGGTATGGGGGCACTTTCCTTGCAATGGCAAGGTGGTTTTCATCAAGTTTATAATCGCCATTTTTACCTATCAGATGTGGGACTTTATGGCATCTGGTACCGGTTTGGCTTGTTAGCAATTCCACTAATATTTTTCTATTTCCGTAACAATCTGGTTTGGGCATTTGGTCGGCCTGATGATAAAAGACCGTTGGTGGTTGCCATCCGTTACTCTATCGTCTTTGCACTATTGAACCCTGTTTACTCTAATATCATGACGTTTGGTGGGCAAACTTATGGATTGTTTTTTGCTGTATTGGCTTACTTGAATTTAGTCGAATACCCCCGTTTGGGAAAACTATCCAGAGAGTCACGATTTTTTAACATTAGATGGTTATCAGGTAAAAACTCATCATGAAAGTGATATTTTTTGTGCTATTGATCAAACCAGTTATAAAAGTTGGTTAAGAATTTCGTGGATTTTATCCCTTGTCTTTGAATTACACTATGGCCCCGCTGTAGAAAAAATAAAGTGGTTGAGTAGTTGACAATAGTCCCTTACCCATCAAAATGGGCCTGCCGACAGGCAATTGATGGTTGTGTTGTAGAGGTTGAAAGTGTAAAGCTTATTAGTTTTGTGTATAACGGCTGTCAGAATCAGATTGTCTGATTCTGCCAACACAGCAAGCGTGTTACGGCATGGTTTTTGTAAAGCCAGTTCATTTCCAAAAAATGCTAACTTCTTTTAAGTGAATCAGTTAAAGCTCTCTTCTTGTGAACGGATTTTTATGCAACAAAATATTGATATTATTACTGTCACCTTTAATAACCTGAAAGAACTCCAGCGAACTTATCAGTCCCTGTTAAGTCAGTCAGATCAACAATTCTGCTGGATTGTTATTGATGGTAATTCAAAAGATGGTACCAAACAGTGGCTCGAAGCAATAAGGCCACCTTTTGCCTGGCGCTGGCTTAGCGAACCGGATACGGGTATTTACAACGCCATGAACAAAGGGCGTAACTACATCGAACACCGTGGTTATAGTCTTTATATGAACAGTGGTGATGAGCTTTATGGGCCTGATGTTATCCATAAGCTTCGTGAGTCACTTTATTTTGCAAACATAACCGAGAAGCCTATGCCTTTGTTGATTTATGGGGATGCAGTCAATATCAGTCAAAGCGGTACTGAGCACCTCAGCTGCTCCCGTTTACCTCAACATGCGTTGAAGGGTATGGTTACATCCCATCAAGCAATGCTTTTTAACAACCAATTATTGGCATTGGTGGGTTATGATGAGCGTTACCAACTCAGTGGCGATTATGATTTGATGTGTAAGTTCATTAAGGCCTGTGATTTCTTTAACCGGCCCCCATTGCGACTCCAAATTAAAATTTGCAAATTTTATCTTGATGGTATTTCTGTGGTACAAAGGCAAAAGGCTTTGAAGGAGGATTACCGTATCCGTCGGAAAGTTATGGAAGCTTCCCATATTATGGCAAGTGTACTTTTTGTAAGTCATCAGATACATTATTTACTCAAAAAAATATTACCGGAATTAATGTTTTCACTACGATCAAAATAAGGTTTTTTCGCATTTTAGCTTATCGTTTTCAGATATTAACGTCAGTAACTAGGGTAACTAATGCTTAACCTACATTCTGGCCCCACCTGTAAAAAGGTTAATCAGATGCAGTATTTTACTATTTAGAAGAATATATTGGTATCAACAGAATAATTCTCCAATTCACCATGATCATTTGATCAGCCAACATGCAAAAGAAGTTGAAAAATAAAAGATGAATAAAGTTATGTTTGGCATTAGATGCTATAAAAATATCACTCAGCTTTTGTGTCATAAGTTACACATTGTTTCAGAGAGTACTGATCACCAGATAATTATTCAGAAATGCTTGGATCAAGCATCTCTTGAACCAACAATAATCTCGTTTTTAAATGCTCATGCCTTCAATTTGGCAGTAAATGATCAGTTATTTCTTGATAGTCTGAGTTCTTCAACCTGGTTATTCAGAGATGGTGTTGGCATTAGTCTGTTATGTCGAACTCTTGGAATTGCCCCAGGAAAGAACATGAACGGTACGGACTTTATTCCCCAGTTACTGGAGCGCGCTATTCAGCAGAAACGGGAAATTATTTTACTGGGTACGGAATCACCATGGCTGGAAAATGCCAAAAAAACACTGGAGTGTAAGGGGGGGAATGTCTGTTTTATCTTTGATGGCTTTCAGCCTAATGAGTTTTACATTAACAAGATTAATTGGAGGCAGTTTCAAAGGCCGATCGTTGTTTTAGCTATGGGTATGCCTAAACAAGAGAAAATAGCGAATGAGTTAGTTAAGCATCTACCCAATGGGCTAATTTTGAATGCTGGTGCCATTCTGGATTTTCTTGGAGGTAAAGTTTCTCGTGCACCGTTGATATTGAGAAAGCTAAGGTTGGAATGGTTGTATCGTTTTTTGCAGGAGCCTGTTCGACTTTTCGGTCGTTATATTATTGGTAATTTTGTTTTTCTGGCTCGAATTCCAAAACTTTTGATAGTTAAATCTTCTATGAAAGATGATATTCTCTCCCAATGACTAAATATTCATTTAATGTAAACGGTCATGAAACCCAGGGTTACTTATTGGGTATCCCATTATGCGATTATACCGCCCCACAAGTTGAGCAGTGGATTAAGGAGGGGCAAATTGAGTCTTTGCAATATTGTGTCACGCCTAATGTGGATCACCTGGTGCGCTACGTGGATTCCAGAGACACTTTATTTGTTGGTGCTTATCGGGCAGCCGATATTGCAATTCTAGATAGCCGTGTATTGCAGCTTGTGTCCAGGTTTTTTCACGGTGCCAATATATCTTTCTTACCAGGTAGTGACCTGACAGAGTATCTATTTAACTCGGGTGTTCTTAGAAATCGGAAAGTTGCCATTATTGGGGGAGATCAGACTGCAATCACTTACATCAAAGAACGATATCATTTGCAAAAACTGTTTCACCATTATCCGCCTATGGGGTTTATTAACAGCCCGGATGCGGTGAAATATTGTATTGAATTTGTTACAAATCATCGGCCAGAAGTATTGTTTCTGGCAGTGGGTTCGCCACGGCAGGAGATTCTTGCGTATCGTTTGAAGCAGGAAGTTGATTTTCCCTGTAAAGCATTTTGTATTGGTGCTTCTATCGACTTTCTTATTGGCAAGGAGAAGCGAGCCCCGCTATGGATGCAAAAACTGGCATTGGAATGGTTATATCGTTTTATAAAAGACCCTAAAGGTAAATTAAGACGATATTTTATAGATGGCCTTAAGATTCTGCCTTTGGTATTCCGTAAGGATTTTATCATTACCAGTAAAAGTTAAATGAATTTTTTGTTTTTTTCAGAACCATGGATTGGGCAGAAAGAACAGATCATTGTGAATTTCATTATCTTCATGTCACTTTCAACTATTCCCTGTAATCCCTACAACCCATGATAGCTCTCATAAAACCACTGAGTACCCTTAACTCATAAAAGCCATAACTACTCACTTTGAAAATACGGTGATACATAAATGTCAAAAAAAGTCGCACTTATAACTGGGGTAACTGGTCAGGATGGCTCCTATCTTGCCGAATTTCTGTTGAAAAAAGGCTATGTAGTACATGGCATTAAACGTCGAGCTTCACTGTTTAATACAGGTCGTGTGGACCATATCTATGAAGACCCACACACAGAAAATCAACACTTCAAGCTTCATTATGGTGACCTGTGTGACAGCTCAAACCTTACTCGTATTATTAGCGAAGTACAGCCGGATGAGGTTTATAACCTCGCAGCACAGTCTCATGTAGCGGTGTCCTTTGAATCACCGGAATACACTGCTGATGTTGATGCTCTTGGTACTCTACGCCTGCTGGAAGCAATCCGCTTTTTAGGGCTGGAGAAAAAGACTCGTTTTTATCAGGCTTCTACCTCCGAGCTATATGGCTTGGTACAGGAGATTCCCCAAAAGGAAACTACACCGTTTTATCCTCGCTCGCCCTATGCCGTGGCGAAAATGTACGCCTACTGGATAACTGTTAACTACCGGGAGTCCTATGGCATGTATGCCTGTAATGGCATTCTGTTTAACCATGAGTCACCCCGCCGTGGTGAAACCTTTGTTACCCGTAAAATTACCCGTGGTCTGTCTAATATTGCTCAGGGGCTCGATCAGTGCCTCTATCTGGGAAATATGGATGCCCTGCGGGACTGGGGCCATGCTCGTGATTATGTAGAGATGCAGTGGCTGATGCTGCAACAAGAACACCCGGAAGATTTTGTCATCGCTACCGGTGTCCAGTATTCTGTACGACAGTTTGTAGATTTCACCGCCAAGGCCATTGGTATTCAGCTGCGCTGGGAAGGCTCCGGTGTGAATGAGTGTGCCTATGTGGAGAAGATTATGAGTGATAACGCTCCGGCCCTGACACTTGGCCAGAAGGTGGTTGCGGTTGATCCCCGTTACTTCCGTCCAGCTGAGGTTGAAACCCTGCTGGGTGATCCATCCAATGCCAACGCCAGGCTAGGTTGGGAACCGGTGATCACACTGGAAGAAATGGTGGCAGAAATGGTGGAGTATGACCTGTCCAAGGCCAAGCAGCACGCTTTGCTGAAAGAGCATGGCTACGATGTGAAAGTGTCGCGGGAGTAGTAGTTATAAGTTTTGGGGTATGAGCTGAGAGGGTGAGAACTTTCTCTATTCATAACCCATGACTAAAAACTCACAACCGAGGCTAACATGTTCAAGACATAATTGACCCCGGCCTGTGCCGGGGCGTTCAATCAAATAATTCCTATGAAAAGAGTTTTTGTTGCTGGCCACCAAGGCATGGTGGGATCGGCTATTATTCGTCAGCTGTCTGAACAAGCTGATATTGATTTAATTACCTGCAGTCGCAGTGAGCTGGATCTAACCAGCCAGAGTGCTGTAGCTGAGTTTTTCCACTCTGCACCGATTGATCAAGTGTATCTTGCTGCGGCAAAAGTGGGGGGTATTCATGCCAATAACACTTACCCGGCTGAGTTTATTTATGAAAACCTGATGATAGAGTGCAATATTATCCATCAGGCTTTTGCGGCAGGCGTTAAGAAACTGCTGTTTTTGGGGTCCAGTTGTATTTATCCGAAGTTAGCACAGCAGCCTATGGTGGAAACTGAGTTGCTTAATGGCCATCTGGAAGCCACCAACGAGCCTTATGCCATCGCTAAGATTGCTGGTATCAAGCTGTGTGAATCTTATAACCGGCAGTACGGCGTTGATTACCGCTCGGTAATGCCAACTAATCTTTATGGTGAAAACGATAACTTCCATCCCGAAAACAGCCATGTAATCCCGGCCATGATGCGCCGCTTTCATGAAGCGAAGCTGCGGGGAAGTAAAGAAGTCGTCGTATGGGGAACCGGTATGCCAATGCGAGAGTTTCTTCATGTGGATGATATGGCGGCAGCCTGCCTCCATGTGATGAACCTGGATAAGGCCATTTATTGCAAACATACCGAACCCATGATGTCCCATGTTAATGTGGGTACCGGGGTGGATTGCACCATTCGAGAACTGGCCGAGACCATGAAGCAGGTGGTGGGTTTTGAGGGTGACATTGTGTTTGATACCTCCAAGCCTGATGGTACACCCCGTAAGCTGATGGATGTTTCCCGTTTGCATCGGATGGGCTGGAAGTCTTCGGTCTCTTTGCAAGATGGGTTGGGTATGACTTACCGCTGGTTCCTTGAACATGCTGCTCAGTTGCGGTCGGTATGAGTTGAGAGTTAATAAGTAATTGCTGTTCACTTTTAACCATTAACTATTCCTACTTCATCATTAACACAACCCTATGCTTGGACTCGAAACTTTCAAAACAGTTGTCGCCTCTTCGCCCCTGGTCTCCATTGATTTGATTGTGCGTAATCGCCAGAAGCAAGTGCTGTTGGGACTACGGAGTAATAGCCCTGCCCAAGGGTTTTGGTTTGTACCAGGTGGGCGAATTCAGAAAGACGAACGGGTGGAAAGCGCTTTTCGCCGTCTGGTTAAAGTGGAACTGGGATGTGATGCAAGTTTTGTTCAAGCCCGGTTTTTAGGACCTTATCAGCATTTCTACCCGGATAATTTTTTTGGTGATAACTTCAGTACTCATTATGTGGTGTTGGGTTATGAATTGGAGCTGGATATTAGTCTCAATGATCTTCCAGCTGATCAGCATCAGGATTATCGCTGGTTTACCGTTGATGAATTGCTGGCTTCTCAGCAGGTCCATCAACATACTAAGGATTATTTTAGTGATGGGTCGTGAATTATAAGTGATGAGTTCCCTCTCACACCCAAGAATCATTCTTTTCACAACCCACAACCCACAACCCACAACCCACAACCCACTGTACAAAAACCATAACTCACAGCTCATAACAAAAACTATGAACCTAATACCCGTAATCATGTCCGGCGGCTCCGGCAGCCGCCTCTGGCCTCAGTCCCGTTCTTTATACCCAAAACAGTTTCTGCCCTTGGTCAACGAACAGACTATGTTGCAGAACACAGTATCCCGATTGGATGGGCTGGACTCTGTTGCCGCTCCATTGGTGATTGCCAATGAAGAGCACCGTTTCCTTGTGGCAGAACAGTTTCGCCAGATGAACCGCAAAGCCTCAGGGATTATTCTTGAACCTGCTGGCCGGAACACCGCCCCGGCAGTCGCTCTGGCATCTCTTAAGGCTCAAAACTTACAACCCACAACTGATAACGATCCAATCCTGCTGGTCCTGGCAGCGGATCATGTGATTAACGATGTTAAGGCTTTCCATCAGGCTGTTGAGGCGGCATTACCAGCGGCCCGCGATGGGAAACTGGTCACTTTCGGTATTGTGCCTGCCCATCCGGAAACAGGGTATGGTTATATTAAGGCGGGTGAACAGATAATAGGGAATCGGGTAGAGGTAATAGCGGGTAAAAACGTTGAATCCACAACCCATAATCCATCACTCACAACTATCTACTCAGTCGATCAGTTTGTAGAGAAGCCGGATCTGGAAACGGCTCAGGGTTATCTGGCCTCTGGGGACTATTACTGGAACTCTGGCATGTTCTTGTTCAAAGCCTCCCGCTATTTGGAAGAATTGAACCAGTTTCGTCCGGATATTCTTGAAGCCTGCCAAAAAGCGATGGAAGTACAAAGTGCCGACCTGGACTTTGTTCGTTTGGACGAGCATGCCTTTAAGGCCTGCCCGGATGAGTCCATTGATTACGCAGTGATGGAAAAAACCACCGATGCAGTGGTGGTACCTCTGGATGCCGGGTGGTCTGATGTCGGCTCCTGGTCTTCGCTGGCTGATATTTCTGAAAAGGATAATGCGGGTAACTCCACTCTGGGCGATGTATTGCTTCGCGATACACGCAACACCTATGTGCGCAGTGAGAAAAAATTGATTGCCACGGTGGGGGTTGATGACCTGGTGATCACCGAAAGTGATGACGCCATCCTTGTGGCCCATAAGGACCGCGTGCAGGATGTTAAAAAGATCGTTGATCGTTTGAAAACGGAAAACCGTTCCGAGGTCAAACTGCACCGCAAGGTTTATCGTCCATGGGGGGCTTACGACTCCATTGATACAGGTGACCGTTTCCAGGTCAAGCGCATTACCGTTAAGCCCGGTGCCCAGCTCTCTTTGCAGATGCACCATCATCGTGCCGAGCATTGGATTGTGGTTAAAGGCACTGCGCTGATAACTAATGGTGATCAGGAAATTCTACTGACTGAAAATCAGTCTACCTACATTCCTATTGGTGTTGTTCACCGGCTGAAAAACCCCGGCAAGTTCAACCTTGAGCTGATTGAGGTGCAGAGCGGTGGGTATCTGGGTGAGGATGATATTGTGCGGTTTGAGGATACCTATGGTAGGGCGTGATGAGTTACTGGTTGTCGCTGGCTGTCACCATTTTGGCGTCGTATATAGTGGCACAGGCGGCGCTCAGCCGTCGGCAGGGTCGTTATTTATGCTGCTGTCAAAGCTTACGGATAATTCGGCAATCTCCAGGGTTATTGGTAATACCAATTCCACCTTCTAAATATGAACTGCGCAGCCATTTTGAACAGCTGGATCTTCGTTGGAATTCCTCGCAATAGCCCTGCATATTCTGGTAAACGTGAACGCTAATTCTGGTAAGCGTGAACACCTCCGCTTACCCAAGCACTGCCCTCCTTTATTTGTAGCCTGAGT
>NZ_JBLYZG010000017.1:0-86289 GCF_049310245.1 Endozoicomonas sp. ALB115
GTACATCCTTCATTGGTTCAGGCATGACCTGCACCATCGCTGAGGTATGTTCATTGCCAGTTAATAGCCTGTTGTCGCTGACTGTTGGTAGGTTTCTTGATAGGGAACTGATCACTCCCGGAAGCCTGGAAGCTGCGTCAGCAGGCATGGCCGGTTCGGTCTCCATTGGCTCCGGATTAGCAGGTAGCGAAGTTGAAGAACACACAATACTCCTGCTGTTGTCAGTAACACGCCTGCGCTTTATGGGTGGGGTGGGCCCGGATTCAGATTGCAGTTGATGCGGTGGCAATGTTCCAGTGCCCGTTGTTGTCTGTTCCACCTGGTAACCTGACATGGATCGCTTTCTTTCTTGTTTTCGGCTGTTTGCTGGCCGGTGCCTTCCGGCTTCAGTGGATGTTAACGGGGATGCCGTGTCTGCGGTTACTGAGGAGGAAGGTGACTGCATGGCTTCTTCGGGGATTACCTGTTTGCAGTTGGAGAATCGTCTGGGGATGACAACAATAGAACGTAAACGCGAATTTAACCAGCGTAATAGCCAACCCCGCCGGATCGGCTTATTCTTGAGGTGCCTTCACACAGTTTCTTTTTCCAATAACCAGGCTGTGATGGTCTGACGCCGTTTTGTCGGCACCAGGCTTTTTGGCTAAGCCCGGGGTCGTGCCAGGCTTCGATCCGTTGCAGCCATTGTTCTTTAGTGGTTTCTGGGGTGGTCATCGGAGCCTCCATGCAATCAGAGGCTTTATGATCCACGATCAAATCTCAGCGGGGTAGGACGTGGGTTATTTTGGCGGTTACACTGCATCCAGATGAAATCGTTTTCTTCGCTCCAACAGTACTGAGCCCACCCTGCCTGTAACAAACTGCCATCAGGCCCCTCACTACCCATCACTGAGGTTGGAAATACCAACATCTGTACTACGATACATCCATAACAAATCATCCAGTCGCCCGAAAAAAATCACTAATAAGTAGGTGGACGTTTGGTTTTAAATATTTGCCTCTATCAAATCATGGGGATGTCGTCAGTCTTATGCCTAGCAAGGGATGGAACTAATTACTGATTATATGGTCGGAAGTATACGAAGGCTAACGAGTACCTGCTTACAATATATCAGGCACCAGATGAATACCGTCGCACAATCCACCAGTAAAACAATGAGTCCCTCATTTCCCGCAAGCTGGCAGATGCCAGAAAAACAACCCATCACGAATGCACACTTTGGCAACCGCCCTGTGGCATCACATTTAGTGAGTACTTCCCTCTTAAGTGGACACCTGACACTTGCTGAACCGACCTCCCCATCATTGTCCAGTTATGGGATATCCCAATGCACATCAGTTGCCGGATGGATGATTGAAAACCGGCTTGGCCTATCCAAACTGTTGGGCTGCCGCCTTGTTTCAGCACAATACTGCTACCTGTTTTCCGCTAAAGCCCACTTCCCCGCCAAGAGTCAGGCGATTATAGATTCTGCCTGTAACGCCACCCATGAGGACGGTTTCAGGACAGAAAAAATTACCCTCTCCCATGACGCCACAACCCTTTGCGGAGTCATTTGCTACCCCGCAGAGCGACAGTCCACACCATTGTCAGACCTGATCATTTTTAACAATATGAATGGTACAACCATCTCAAACTTCTTTGACAAAGACAGGCTTGCCAGCACATCCCATGGACTGCCAGATGGCAAACCCACAGAAACACCGGGCAATATTCAGCAGATTCTGGGCTGTCCAGTTCTTCTTTACGATTACACGGGCACCGGAATCAACAAAAGGGCAGGACTTTTACGCTATGCTCCTGCGGCCACCGGCGAAACCGTAATCAAGGATGCCATGGCAGTCTTGCACACGGCACTGAACCAACCCGGTATTGACAACATCACACTGATGGGAAGTTCATTGGGTGGCGGCGTTGCCACAGTTGCTCTGGAACGCTATCTCAGTAATCTGGGTGAAGATGAGGCAATACGGACCAAAAAACGCCTTACACTGGTTAACCATGACTCCTACAGCACCACTTCAAGAGTCGTCATTCCACAATTACCCGAATTTGCCGATACCCTGGGTTGGTTGTTCGGTGCTCACATTGATGCAGCCACCCCCATGAAACAGTTGGTGGAATACCAAAAGGTGAACACAATCATTCTCTCACGGGAAAACGATCATACGATTCGCAAGGGATCCCGGATGTACGAAATGTTTGCCAATGCTGCGGCAAAAGAAAGCCATTTATCGTGGTACCATAGTAAACTTCCCGGACACTCAGGCCTTTCTGAAGACCAGGCTGCTTTTCTTAAAAGTAAAATGTGTGATAGTTGAAGTAGCCAGGGGCAACCAGAAGCATCGCTGGTTGCCAGTCAAACTAAACTATGAACGTCGTTTTCCAGATGGGTGAGGCTTTTTCTCTTCCGGTGCGTTGAAGATCAGGTAAAGCTCCATCAACACTTCAGGAATCTGGCTGCACATATCTTCTGTGAGCTTACTGTCCCTGCGAATATCCTGAAACTCCTGTTCATCATCAAACAGGCCTGAGGCCAGCATGATCGGCAGCAGGAGTTCACAGACCTCCTGTTCATTGGTCCCGAACCAGATGTCTTCATCGAGGAAGTGAGCCACCATAAAACCGATGCACCAGTTGGCAAGGGCTTCATCGTCGTGGTCTTCCAGCTCTTCGGATTCGCAGGAGAGGGAAAAACCCTCATCTTCGTCGTTAAATCCCCGGTCGATGGTCGTTTGCATTCTGGCAATAAGTTCATTCAACTCATTGGCAATGGCTGCTGGAAGCTCTACCTTACCATCAAAAATACTCTCGTTCCGTACCTGCTCGGTCAGGTCTATCGGGCAGATGGTCAGGGCTGTCAGGAAACCGTGGAGACCATGGTAGTCAAGAGTTCCTTCATTTTGTTCCGTAAAAGGCTGTAACAGCGCCTCCACAGAAGCACGGGTATTGGACATAGAGGGTATCCTGAAAGTTTGAGGGGGGGATTTTACTCTGGCTTTGGTGGAGATAAAAGTCTGTCCGGTGAAGCCTTTATCATGATGGGTTACCTGATAATGAGCATCACTGTTTTTTTCTTTTTATAGAACTAAATGTTGGTTGTTAACGTCTGATTGAGTGGAGTGATCAGCCCATAAGCCGTCCAAACAGTCTCTGATAAGGGTTGGACGTATAACAAAAAACATCAAATGTCGTTCATATGTATGGCGAATCTTTGGAGATTGAGCATGGATAATCCGAAGCCTGTAGGTAGACCTTGCAAAACATATAGCTTGCGATCTGATGATAAAAGGGATAAGCCTGTCAGAGAAGGGCGCATGAAGGATGGCAAATCAGTAGGGCCATTTAAGTCTTTGAGGTCGATGTTAATGCGTCAAAGGCCTGCTGAGGAACCGGTGTATGCTAAAAATCGACGTGATGTTGTGCATTGTGATAAGCAACTTGCCGGAAAAGTCAGTTCAGAAATACGTGGCAGGATATCCCGGCCAAGAGTTGGTCATGGGGCAGCGTCGACCAGTGCAAGGTCTCCTATGGGTAGTACTGAATTCGGGTCTGCACTGGATGTGATGAGAGGGATCCCAAGCCAGTCGGCAAAAGCAAAAGATTGCTTTTCTGCGTTTTTTTTTCCGGTAACCTTCTCCTGCAAGCTCAACGATGTTGAGGAGACACTTCCCCATGAAATGGCACGTAAGATTTGTGATAACGATGCCATCCGGGATTGTGCGGCTTATCTGGCAAATGGGGGAACCGAAAAAGTAAGATTAAGGAAATATGAAGAATCGTATCAGAATGACGCAGGCAGGGTTGATTTAACCATTATTAAAGAAGGTACGAATGGTGCTCAACCACACAAGTTCAACACTAAAGACTACAAGTGCAGTTTGAATCTTGCAGATGAATCTGTCAGTAATCACGAGGTTGAGAGGATGTTGGCTTCATATCTTGAGGGTCAGGGTCCTGAACTGTCGGATTCCTTGAAAATTCTTCTTGGGCAAGGCTTGTTGAATCAGCTATATGCGTACTTCTCTGAAATGGGGGTGAAAATGAGTTGCTCAGGATCTTCAAGCTGCACTCATACTTTGGAACTAAACGACTGGCGGTGTGTTTTGACATCAACAGTGACTTACAATGAGTATATCAGTGCAGATGGTAAGGCAAAAAGACTGAAATTACCTTGTTCTTTTTCTGTGATGATCAGTCTTGGTTCTTTGAGTAAAAGTGGTCATTGGCGCCTGAATGAAGCAAAAATAAATCTGAACTTTCATGGTAAGGTGGCACGACAGGTAGAGAGACAAATCAAGCCAACAGCTTCAAAGCGTCTACTCCTGGACATCGAAGCGATAGCCGGGAATGCCGGAGGAATGCTTGCTGCCCGGGCACTGAATGATGGCGGGTTGAGGCGTTGTAACAGTGAAGATAGCTTATTATCTTCTATGTCAGAAAAGCCAAAAAACAGAAAAACCTATTTTAAAAAAGGTTTTTTGTTAAAAGATAATAAGGTGTTTTTATGTGATACTACTTTGAGTAAGTATGATGTGCGGTGGCAGTTGAGTAAATTTAACTGGGTGTCCGATTATAATGAAAGTTTAATAATAAGAGGTATCCATTCTGATGGTAGTCATGCTGACATGGAAGAGATTGTGGTGCGATGCTCAAATTTACTGCGCTGGTATCCTTCAGGAAAAAAACAGTTTTTTGATTTTTGGCTTGAGGATCATATTGATACGCTGAAGAATTATGGTGTTCCTTATTTGAGTGCTCTTAAACAAGCGGTTCTAGCTGAATGCAGGTGTTTATGGAATGCTCAGTTTCAAGAGTATCTAGATAAATATTTAAATTTCAATTACCAGGATTATGCCGGTCAGGTATTTCCAGAATTAAGTATACAGGCTAATGGGAGTGAATTTTTAGAGCTCGCCGTTGCCATTTATAAAAGTCAGGAAAATACATCAAGCGTAGTGGCTTGGGTGAAAGCGTTGAATGACATTCGTCAGGAATTAATGGCGGCAAAATCATTGTCCAATAGCGTATGTGCCGAGTATCTTCTCAAACTGGGAAAAGCCAAGGCGGGCAGCTTTTCAATTGTTGCCAGTTATCGAGGGTGTTCCCCATTAAAACACAAGCCAGCTCGTGAACTGGTGCCGTACTTTAACCGATTCTCAACCGCAGGCCAGAAGCTGGTCAGCATTCTTCTTTATGAGAACATGAACAGACTAAAGGTGATGTGTAAGGCTTCATGGGTTGGTCATTATTTGACCGCTATAGAGGTGCACAATAATCCCCATGAGAATGATGAATTTGTCAATAACTTATCCAGAGATTTAAAGTTATGTATTGAAACAGATGGGCGACATATGGCGATAGTCTGATTTGTTGGAACCTATCAGGATTTGATGAAGATGCTGGCGAGTATCCGTATACTTGCCCTTTTATCAGATGCGATTCTGTTCAATGCCTGATCCTGCTCTGGATATTTTAAAAAATACATTTGGTTACCAGTCCTTTCGAGGATTCCAGCAAGAGGTAATTAATGAAATCGTTGCTGGCCGTGATGCCCTGGTATTGATGCCTACAGGGGGAGGGAAATCGCTCTGTTACCAGATCCCCGCATTATTAAGAGGTGGTACGGCAGTTGTCGTTTCTCCTTTGATTGCCTTGATGGATGACCAGATTAACAGTCTTCGGGAGCTGGGTATTCGTGCCGACTGTCTGCACTCCGCCATGCTGCCGGAAGACCGGCTTCAGGTTGAACGGGAACTGCTGATCGGTGATCTGGATTTATTGTATGTAGCGCCGGAAAGACTGCTGACTGAGTCGATGCAGCGGCTGCTGGATCAGATTCAGGTGGCTTTGTTTGCCATTGATGAGGCTCACTGTGTCTCTCAGTGGGGGCACGATTTCCGGCCGGAATACCTGCAGCTCTCCTGTTTGCAAACACGGTTTCCCAGGGTTCCCAGAATTGCCCTGACAGCGACGGCCGATCAGAGAACCCGCCAGGAAATCCGTGAACGACTGGGACTTGGAGCAGCCCGGGTATTTATCGACAGCTTTAACCGACCCAATATTTTCTACCGGATCAGCCAGAAGAAGCAGGGTAAGCAACAGCTACTGAACTTTCTTAATAAAGAGCATCCCGAAGATTCCGGAATTGTTTATTGTCTTTCCCGTAAGAAAGTGGAGCAGACTGCCCAGTGGTTGACGCAGTCAGGGCGAAAGGCGCTGCCCTACCATGCCGGGCTTTCACCGGAAGAACGGCGGGCAAACCAGCACAGGTTTATCGTCGAAGAAGGGATCATTATTGTCGCGACCATTGCCTTTGGTATGGGGATTGATAAACCGGATGTGCGGTTTGTTGCCCACCTCGACCTGCCAAGAAGCATTGAAGCCTATTATCAGGAGACCGGGCGTGCGGGGCGGGATGGCCTGCCTGCTACCGCCTGGATGGTTTATGGTTTACAGGATGTGGTGCTGCTCAAACAGCTGCAGGCCCGCTCCAGTGCCAGTGTGCATATTCAACAGATAGAGCAGCAAAAGCTGGATGCCATGCTGGCGCTTTGTGAGGTGACCGGATGTCGACGACAGGTGTTGTTGAATTACTTTGATGAGCCTCTGGATAAACCCTGCGGCTATTGTGACTTGTGTCTTGAGCCACCGGAAATATGGGATGGGACCGAAGTTACCCGCAAGGCGTTGTCCTGTATTTACCGCAGTGGGCAGAGCTTTGGGGTAGCTCATCTTGTGGATATTCTGCTGGGGAAAAGCACTGATAAAACCCGCCGTTTTGGTCATAACCGGCTTAGCACCTTCGGTATCGGCACCGAGCTGGATCAGAGCAGCTGGCGGTCGGTCTATCGTCAGCTGGTGGCCAGAGGGTATGTGAATGTGGATCATGACAGTCACGGAGCCCTTAAATTGAATGAGCGTTGCCGTTCACTGTTAAAAGGTGATGAGCGTATTCAGTTACGCCGTGATCGATATGAGCCTTCCCGGAAGTATGAGCAGGAATACCGGGAAGTTGGTCGTGTTGTGGTGGAAGCCCATGATCAGCAATTGTGGGAGGCTTTGCGCCAATGGCGCCGTAGCCATGCTGAGGAACAGAATGTCCCCGCTTATGTCATCCTGAACGACAAGACCCTGATGGAGCTGATAAAGGCTCGTCCTCAATCCCATCTTGAATTGTCGAGAATCACCGGAATAGGGCAATTCAAGCTGGAGAAATACGGCGATGACTTATTAGCAGTTTTGGGGGGCAGCCAGGGCGTTACCGAGGAATGTTAATGGCCCTTTACAGGCGGTGCACAGATAGACCGTTCCCCGTTGTGAGCGGTTGTGTCGTATGGTGCTCAGGTGAATCGTCTTGCCCTGACAGTGGCATCGATACAGCCACTGCTTCCGGCTGCTTCTTCCGGTGTCGTACCGGTGACAACGATCGGCAGGAAGTCTGAATACCCTGGTCATGATCCCCTGCCACTCTCTGCCATGGGCCCGGATGTTTCGGCCAAACAGTTCATAGGCCAGCAGGTGGGCCACCTCGTGGGCGACGGTTTGTTGGATAAAGTGCTCACGGTTTTCCTGAAGCAGCACTTTATTGAAGCGCAGTTGATGTTTTTCAATCCACGCCTGACCCGCTGTCTCCCCGGTGAGATCCAGTCGAATATAAGGTTTTTTAAACGGTTGTTGAAAAAAGCGTTCCGCTTCCTGATAAAGCTCAATAATCCGCTGTTCAATTTGGTGAAGGTCGTTCGGCAATGGTTTGTCTGCTCCCTGAGTTTGCCCGCAAATCATAGTGGATTGCTCAGGATTGTAAAATCCGTAAGGCACAAAAAAAGCCGTGTAAAACGGCCTTGGGAATAGTCCTTGAATAATTTCACATTTTGGAGCCTCCAAACTCCGTTCGTCCTGAGGCTGTCGAAGGGCGTAAACTCCCAAGCATGATAGGTCGTGCCCGGGACCCTTCGACTCCGCTCAGGGTGAACGGAGAGCGAGTTCTAAATGTTGGAATCATTTAAGGATAATTAATCATTAAGATTGGGACTAATAACTCTGCACATACTCAGGCCCAATGCCCATACCCCAGAAAATCACGGTGGTGATCATGATGGCAACCAGAACCACCAGGCCAATACAGAGAACCGAGCTGGCATAGATAAAGCCCTGTTCCTGAGGAATCTTCATAAAAATATGGAGACCGCTGTACAGCAGGTAGGCCGTGGCAGATACCGCCACAGTACCGGCAATAATAGCCAGCCACAGGGATGGATAGAGACCGCAGATACCAATGAGAAACAGAGGATAGGCGGTATAGCATGTAAAGGCTGTACAGTCTGCCAATGACGGGTCGCTGTTGAAGTTACCGCTCATCCAGTGGATAAACCAACTCATGACCGCAACGCCACAGACCATCGCCATCCAGGCAAGGATGGACATCCACAGGGCACTCTCAGGTGTGAGTCTTACCACATTGGTGCTGCCGGGAAGGCTCCAGCCAGACATCGTAGTACCAATGTAAGTGCAGATGGCGGGCAGGGCTGCCAGCCAGATGATTTGGCCAAGGTAGAGCTGGATCAGTCCGGGCGGGTTCTTGCGAATGCTGACCCATTCGTTGTCGGGCTCAGTAAGCAAGCCCCAGAAATGGCTTAGGATCATAACAGTGCCTCCGTGTGTTCGGCAGGATATCAGGCCGCTTCTTCCACTGAAGTGGTGGATACTGATACTGACCGGCGCTTAACCTTTGTTATTATTATTGGCTCTCTGCAGAGGTTTTCCATCGCAGAACCGCGTTAAGCCGCTCCTCAAGTGTTGTCATGTTTCGCCCGGTTTGTAAAGAAACTGAACGTTTTTTAGTGGATTTTCTGCCTTTTTTGGCCATCAGCCTTTATTCTGTTGCTAATCAAGATGTTTTACTGAGGTACTCATGCTCAATAAGATTGATAAAATTATGTTGGGTGTTTTTCTGGCGTTAATTGTGCTGTCTTTGGTGATTCACTGGCAGGGTAAGTTTGCGTCAGGGCCTGAAATACCGGAACCGGTGGCGGTTGAAAAGACAGAAGCGTTGCCGGTTGTGACCATACCGGATTTCAGCAGCATGGTTGATGTCAAGGCCAAGAAAAGTGCTTTCTTTGGCTTCTTATTGCCGATGGTGCAAGAAGAGAATGATACGATTTTACAAAACCGTCTTCGGATTATGGCGTTATCTTCCCAGTCAGAGCTGACGGAGAACGATCAATTGTGGCTGGCTGATATGGGTAAAAAGTACCGTATTGGTGATGTGTCAGCTTTTGATGAACCGTTTTTTGCCAGGTTGCTGGCGTCTGTCGATATGATCCCTGCTTCTCTTGCCCTGGCTCAGTCGGCCAATGAAACCGCGTGGGGGACTTCACGATTTGCCCGACAGGGTAACAACTTCTTTGGTCAGTGGTGTTTCCGACCGGGATGCGGCATTGTACCCGGGGCTCGCCCGGCAGGAGAGAGCTACGAAGTTCAGAAGTTTAAGGATGTTGCGGCGTCGGTCCGTGCTTATATGCACAACCTGAACACCAATCATCAATACAGGGCTTTGCGACAGCTGCGGGAGCAGAAAAGAGTCAGTCAGGAGCCAGTCACAGGCGCTGATCTGGCCCATGGTTTGCGGGCATATTCCATCCGGGGTGAAGAATATATTGAAGAACTGCTTTCCATGATCAACAGCAATCAATTGCTGCGGTATGATTTAAATAATCAAGGCTAAATAATTAAAAGAAGGAATTCCCGTGACCGTATCATTCAGCAATTCTGCCTCGCTCCGTTTTTGCTTTGCCAATCTATGGAAGCGAGCAGTAAAGGCATTGTCTCTCGGTGCCTTGCTGCTCATCCTTCCGGGCCTGGTGATGGCAGCGCCTGCCAGCACCTACTGGGCATTTTGGGACAAAAGCAATCCAGAGTCTTCTGCGGTGATCAATCACCATCTCTGGCAGGAGATACTGGATACCTATCTGGCACTTCGCCCGGGTGGCAATCGTTTTCGATATGGGTTGGTCAGTCAGGAAGATCGGGACAAGCTTGATAAATACCTGAGGGATATGGTCTCCCTGGACCCAAGGACATACTCTTTGGCGGAGCAAAAAGCGTACTGGATCAACGTTTATAACGCGTTAACGGTTGATCTGGTGCTGGAACACTATCCGGTTAAATCCATTACCAGGATTGGCCCATGGTACCAGTTTGGCCCATGGGATATGGATATCACCCAGGTAGCGGGGCAAAACCTGACGTTGAATGATATTGAGCACCGGATTCTCAGACCACTATGGGACGATAGCCGTATTCATTATGCGGTGAACTGTGCCAGCATCGGTTGCCCGGATTTGTCCCCAACGGTGTTTACCGCAGACAATACTGAGCCAATGCTGGATGAACTTGCCAGGCGCTTTATCCGGCAGGAAAAAGGCATGAGCTGGGTGGAAGGCAAACTGACGCTGTCGCGTATCTATGAATGGTATGAACAGGACTTTGTTGATCAGGCGGGGGTTGTTTTGCATCTGCGCCAGTTTGCTTCTCAGGCAAATGCCCGGCGGCTGAAAAAATATACCGGTACGATTCAGTACCAGTATGACTGGCGATTGAATGAGCTGAAGTAGCCCGTTTCTTTGCCGATCTTAATCAGGCGCTTCACCAAAGGATGGCTCTGAAATAACGCTAAAAAAAGGTGCCATGTATGGCCAGATACGTCGTTTCAGCTTTGCTCTTATTGTTCAGTATTGCGGTCCAGGCGGTTCCATCCCCGGATCTCTGGTCATACTGGGATAAGGCTGACCAGAGTAGTGAGCAGGTGGTTGATCACTCACAATGGCAGAACTTTCTGGATCGCTACGTAATACTCTCTGAATCAACCGGAATGTATATGGTTGAGTATGGGCGTGTTACCAAAACTGAAAAAGGCAGTCTGGATGCTTATCTGAACAGTCTTGCCGGGCTGGACCCCAGAAAGCTGAATCGTACCGAGCAGTTGGCTTATTGGATCAACCTGTATAACGCATTAACCGTTGACCTGATCCTTGATTACTACCCGGTCAAGTCCATTACCAAGTTGGGTAAGGGATGGTTCCGTATGGGGCCCTGGCGAGATGAACTTATCATGATTGCTGGTCAGACTATCTCCCTGCACGATATTGAGCATCGAATTCTCCGCCCCATCTGGAACAATCCCCGGATTCACTATGCACTGAACTGCGCCAGCATTGGCTGCCCTGATTTATTGCCTGATGCGTTTCGGGGAAAAAGGATTGATCAACAGCTGGAGGCAGCCGCCCGACGCTTTATTAATCAGAAAAAAGGCGCAACCCTGGTCAATGGTCGCCTGGTGCTGTCCAGTATTTTTGATTGGTATGAAGATGACTTTATTGATAAAGATGGGGTATTGAACGAGATAAAGTCATTTGCCAGCGGTGACTTAAAGCATCAATTGGAAAACTACAGAGGGCGGATCAGTTATCGTTACAACTGGAAGCTTAATGAATACAGGCCGTAATAAAATAGAGTTGTCTGGCAAAGCCTGCGCCCGGCTATATTGCCACTAAATTCAGCAGTCGTATGTTAGCGGATGGCGTTCTGAGGGGGAGATGTGGGACAGTACCGGCAAACTGGTGGCCGTCTGCCGACAGTCTGCAATCATTCGCGTGCCTGAAGGCAAGCTTGTCTTACTGAGTTAGATAATCATGTTATACATCTCATCCGTGGGAACAAGTTCAACAGGGCTTTGCTGCACTGGTACACGGTTTCAATGTATTTGATGGGGTCCCTCTATCAATGACGCCCAAATTCCGTTCGTCCTGAGCGGAGTCGAAGGGCGTACACACCATACCCTGAATAAAGACTGTGCCCATCACCCTTCGTCCGTGCACCCTGAGCGGAGCCGAAGGACGCTCAGGGTGCACGGAGATTGTACACATCAAACTCATCGAAATGATGAGGTTATCAGTGAGTTTAACGTTTGCCCAGTCGACGCAGGTTGGCTGATTTCCAGAAGGAAAGTGGCTTCTGCTCTGCCAGTATATTACGCATGCCGACATCGCCATTTTCCATATTGGATACGGAATAAGTGGCATTAGCAAGGTCATGATAGACAGTAGGCGATGACATCATGGAGGGGATCTCATAAGCCATTTTCAGGTGAGCTGTATTTACTTTCCATAATCCTCCCCGGCTATCATAGGCTTCCATAATGGCACCCGCCCAGCTGTCTTCATCCAGATACATACGGCGCTTGCTGTATATATGTCGGTTACCTTCTTTCAGGTTGCCCTCTATCACCCAGACACGATGCAGTTCCCAACGGGTATAGTCAGGATTCAGGTGGTGAGGAGTCAGCAGCGTCTCACTCGAAAGGTCTTTACTGGCAAGCGCATAGCTATTATAGGGAATATACATTTCCTGCTTGCCCACGATCTGCCAGTCAAAGCGGTCCGGGGAACCGTTATAAAGATCGACTTCATCGGTGAGTATAAAGCCGGTAGGTGTGTCATAAGCGGTGGTGGGCGCTTTCTTCACCCGGCGCTGCCCTGGCAGATAAATCCAGGCTTTTCTGGGCTCTGCCAATTGATCAACGGTCTCTTTAACCAGTGTCAGCTCACCAGCATCACGTACCGGTGTAATCTGCTCCCTGAGATAGAAAAACAGCGTGTTGTCCAGCTCCTCGGCTGTTACGTTTGGATCATAATACTTGAAGTAGGCGTCATACTTGGAGACCTCACGCTTCACTTGTCCGGAAGGCTGAACCAGTGCCGCTTCATTCACGCCTTCCACGTTAATGCCCTGCCACCGGGTAATATGATTCCAGATAATTTCATTGGCATTTTGCGGGATAGGGAAAGGTATTCCGGCAATAGCGCCACTAAAACCATTACCGTCGTTGGCCAGCTGGGCGCTGGTGGCGTTATTCAGCGTATTGTTTACGATGCGCTCCGGTGCTGTAAACGTCCGGTGTGTTTTATATACCGGAATACGGAATGTATCTGGATAGGCTTCGAGCATGGCGATAATACCAGTACTTAGCTTATCCTGATGCTCCTTATAATTTTCTGCCGTGATTTCGAACAGGGGTTTTTCATCCGCGAATGGGTCGACGCGTGTCACTCTTTCCGGGTCGTAACCATTGTCAACAGAAACCAGTTTGCCGGTCCAGGCTGGAATAGTGCCCTCTTCATTGCCCGCTCTTTCTGCACCAAAAGGGGTGAGTTCGCTGGTTAATCGCCTGGCTTCCATGTTATCAACGGCTGCCAGCGACAAACTTGAAAAGGTAATGCCGACCGCTATGGCCAGCGTTGAAAATAAGGGTCTTGTTTTCATCTGTTCACCTCATTATTTTTGTTATTTTTTTAAAATGGCTTCGTTCGGATTGCCAAAACGAAGCCTTTTATTTTTCTGGTGATTAAAAGGAGTACGCCACGCTAAAGGCGACATTGTCCCGGTCTCTCTGGTCGCTTTGGCTGTTCCAGGCGTTATAGCTCAGTTCGGCAGAGATATTGCTGCCGTAGTCTGCAGCAACCCTGGCGCTGTAGCTTATGGCCCCCTGATCGTCTCCGTGGAGTTTATCATTGAGGGTCAATGATGGGGATAAGTCCAACCCGGGCAGCACGTTGTCGTATGAGCCGCTCAGAACCAGTGTGTACTCATAAGAGTTTTTGCTTAAGTTGGAAAAGTTGGGCACATCGGTAATGCTGCCGGGTATGATTTTACCGGAAACCTCTGAGATAAGGTTGACATCATCGGCACCAAGGTTTGGTCCGAAATTGTGGGTGGCGTTGACCGTCCAGGTGTATAGCTCGTCACGCTGGTAAAGGTTGGTTTTTGTACCTGAGGCAACGATTCCTGCGGCACCCAAGTCTATAGTACCCACTGATCCTCTACCTGCCAAAATAGCATTGCTGGCTAAGGTTGCAAATTCTTCCCGATTGGTAGAAAACGGCATGTTAGGCCGGTAGGTGACTTCCATTCCAATACTGGTTTCACCAATATTACCGGACAGGCTTAAGCCGTAGAGACGGATATCTTCAGGGTATGCAAGGTCATAGTAGGTGTTATTGAGGTAATACAGTCCATCTGCAAGAGCTGTTAACGTTGAGTTTGACCCAGTTATGCCAGCTTGACACAACGCTGCATATTGGCCTGTAATCGGGCTTCCTGCTGAAAGAAAACCCGGTGCCTGAGAGGAACAACCAGCCTGATCTCAAGTTTCAAGAGCAGCATAAGGAGCACGACTGTGATAGTTCATAAAGAATAACGAAGCTTCGACTCCAGAAAATTCATAACGCAGCGCAAGACCAAACTGACCATCATCTGAAGCATCGATTTTCTGCCCCTGTCTGGCAATAGGTAAAATCCGATCAGTGCCATTCAAGCCTGGGATTGAAATATCAGCCGGTACCGGAAGTGAATTCCTAAAATCTTCAATAACCCCCAAAGACCCATCACCAAACAGATCCTCCGTACTCATATAAGCCCCATTGGGTATCAACTCATGAGATTCCCATTCAAACTTATAAAACGCTTCCATACTGAGATTGTCGGTAATTCCCGCCTGCACATACGCCATATTCACCGGCAATGTATGGTTACGCAGTTCTGCCCCCGGAAGGCGCAGCCCGGCAATATCGTAAGGGTTGGCAGAGTTTATACCGCTGGTAAAGAAGAGGGCTTCACCCCAGTTAATCACCTGACGGCCCAGTCGGAAGGACAGCGGTTGGTCCGCAACATAACCATCCCGATAGGCATAGGCATCAAGAAGTCTTGCTCCTGAGGCAGAGTCTTTAAGGTCATCAGAAAATTTGGTTTCGCTGCCGGAGTTGGAATAAATATTGCCATCTCCGGTCGGGTCTTTATCTTTCAGTTGGCTGTCATACCAGGCGTTGGCCCGCAAAAACAGACCGTAATCATCTTTGCTCACTTCCAGGTCTGAGGTAATGCTGAAGATGTTCGAGACTAACCCGGTATCAAAATTATAATTACCGTCATTGGTATTGATATTGAGGTTGTCATCATCCCTGTCTTCTACTCGCCACATGGTGCTGTATTTCACCTGAGTATCCAGCGAGATATTGACATCATTTTCTGTGGTCCAGCTGACGGCCTGACTGACACCGGGCATGGTGCCCAGAATAGCCAGTGTGAGTAGATAAGTTGATTTTCTGATTCCAACAGGCCGTTCCATCTGCCTGGAAGCACGGTGATTTTTTTGCATGTTGCTAAGGTCTCCTGCTCCTTCTTGCCACTACTGCCCTCAGTAGTCGGTTTCAGGTTTTTGTTGTTATTGAATTCTTGTATCGAAGATTTCAGTGCTTTGTGATCTTAGCCTGAGGATATGGTTGAAATCAATATGCAATACTGCACAGCGAAATGTGTGTTCGATTTTTTATTTTATCTCAATTAAGTGCTATGTGCTCGTTCCCACGTGGAGCATGGAAACGAGGATAGGACAGTATTCAAGCCGTGTTATTTATGGGTTATACCCCGGTAGCCTCAATATCCCGCACCACATGAACCAGCTGTGGCCCCAATGACTGCATGATCATCTCATCGGAGATAAGGTATTTCGGACCACCGCAGTTGATTGCCATAACCCGGCCGTCCAGAAGTTTGAGCGGGACAGCAACGGCATTAACATCTTTGCTCCAGTCGCCAAGGGATGTACAGAAGCCTTTTTCCTGATACTCATCAATAGCCTTGCTGATGCTTTCTTGCCAGGCTGGCCAGTGATCACCTGAGTGCTGCTCCATCAGTGACAGGATCTGATGTCTTTCACCGTCTGACAGGCCGGCCAGAAAGGCGCGCCCGGAGGATGATGTTGCCAGTGGCAATCTTGAGCCAACATCCATGCGCAGAGCCTGCGTTTTTTCATTGCGGCAATTTTCAACATAAATCATCGACAGACGCTCACGTACGGTCAGTCCTACAGAGATATTGGCTTGAGTGGCCATTTTTTCCATATAAGGCTTGGCAATTTTACGTACGTTGAGGTTGGAGGTGTAGGCGTAACCCAGTGCCAGCACACCGACGTCCAGTTGATATTTTTCCAGGTGCTTCGAGTAGGTGAGATAGCCCAGCTGGGTCAATGTGTAAGTCAAGCGGGAGATGGTTGGTTTGGGAAGCCCGGTAATTCTGGCAAGGTCCTGATTGCCGAGAACGCCGCCCTGTTGGTTGAAAGCCCGCAGCAAATCCAGGCCACGTGCCAGCGCCTCAACGAATTTCCTGTCTTTCTCCCCCCCTTTCTCTCTTGGCAGGTCAATAATTTCATTCATATGTGGTGTGTCTTCTACTATTGTGTACGCTCTGCAGGGGGTGGAGTTCCGCTCCCCGCAAATTAAAGGCCATTATCAATACTGGTTAAAGGATTAAACATTTATAACATAGGTAAATCAGAAGTATCGGGTAAATCTCCGGGGTTTGTCGGTTAACATCCATCTATTGTTGCCTGGCGCTGCCGCTGTTCCAGAACGCCGTAATCAGCCCGGCTGCGATGACCAGCACAATTCCTGTCAGCGCAAACCCGTCAGGAATATGGCTCCAGATCAGCCAGCCCATAATTCCTGAAAATACAACACCGGAGTAGTTTATAGGTGCCACGATGACGGCACTGGCAAGTGTCAATGCCCGGGTATAACACCACATGGTCAACGAGATAGAACCACCAATAAAGAGCAAATAGGGCAGTGTCCAGTAAGGAATAGGCTGCCAGTCAAGGATAGCTAACGGGATGCTGCTAAGAAACGATATCAAAAAATAGTAAGACAAAATCACATGGGTCGATTCCGTGCCTGAAAGGACCCGGGTGCTGACCATGGAAAGCGCCAGAAACACGCCGGACAGCAACCCGACGATATGCCAGTATTCAATGCCTTCTGCGTCCGGTCGCAAGATCAGCAGAATACCCAGGAAGCCAACAATAATAGGCAGCCACTGCCCCCCCGGAATGGTTATTTTTATCCAGGCCCAGACAAATAATGGCACAAATAACGGTGCCGTGTTACGCAGCAGAGAGGCGTCCACCAGGGGGGTATGTTGAATCGCCAGATAGTAGGTAAAAAAACACAGCCAGCCGGAAATCCCCCGGACAGCATGAATAACCGGGTGTTTTGTATACCAGTTGCGAAGAGGGTGTTTCAACAGCAAAGGGATAAGAATAAGCAGGCAGATGCCGTACTGAAACAAAACAACCATAGAGATGGGAACTGCATCGGCTACCACCTTGGTGGCAACACCCGCGGTAGTGGATGCCAGTGCTGAGAGCAGGGCAAAGATTATTCCTTTCAGAGTGGCATATTGGTCATTCATATTGGATATTTAACTGCCTTGTGCCTGCCAATTTTTCCAGGGGTTGACCTGACGTCATCAGATTCAGTGCGTTTTTTACCCCGGCCAGACGGGGAACCCGCTGTGTGCCACCTGCGATAACGTCTTCGTATTGATTCAGGTCGAAAGCATTGCGCTGAATGAGAGTCCTGATGATGTCACCCAACAGGTCATCCGGACGGATCGATGAGAGCGCCCCACCGTCTCGGCCGAAAGGTCTACGACCACCGTCGTAGATATAGGCATCGGGCATGTTATCATTTCCTTATTATTCTGCTATGCAGAATTTGATTTTAAATATATTGATTTTGCTTTTGTTAATCAATACCGGGTTTTATCCATTTTCAGTGGCTGCTGGCGTTGAGCCGTTTTAAGTTGTGGGTCTTGAATGGCTCGGTGGATACCTTTCCGGGGCGGGGAT
Source organism: Endozoicomonas sp. ALB115 (assembly GCF_049310245.1). Classification (NCBI taxonomy): domain Bacteria; kingdom Pseudomonadati; phylum Pseudomonadota; class Gammaproteobacteria; order Oceanospirillales; family Endozoicomonadaceae; genus Endozoicomonas; species Endozoicomonas sp. ALB115. The sequence continues at coordinate 17,745 of NZ_JBLYZG010000017.1, forward strand.
ATCCCATAACTTATTCCATTTGAGCTGGTTTCAGAATCCCCTGTAGTGAAAGTCCGTAACGGGATAGCAATCGGTCTGATTGGTGAAAGATTGACAGATAGTTATAATCAAATTTTTCCTTAGACTCCCTCAGGATAATATGACGACTTCTCTTTCCGGAACTGCAAAGACAGAATTTAACAAGCTGCAAAAAAGGTTGCGCCGCCACGCAGGTCAGGCTATTGAAGAGTTCAATATGATCGAGGATGGCGACAAAGTGATGGTCTGTTTATCGGGTGGCGCTGATAGCTACACGATGCTTCATATTTTGCAGAGTCTCCAGAAAAGTGCACCGATAACCTTTGATTTAGTGGCGGTGAATCTGGATCAGAAACAACCGGGCTTTCCTGAGCATATCCTGCCGGAATACCTGGATGGCCTGAATGTTCCTTATCATATTATTAACAGGGATACCTATTCGGTGGTTAAGTCGAAGATACCGGAGGGTAAAACCACCTGTGGTTTATGCTCGCGCTTGCGCCGTGGCACTTTGTACGCCTTTGCCGAAGATATCGGCGCAACCAAAATTGCCCTTGGCCACCATAAGGACGACATCGTAGAGACCATGTTTCTTAATATGTTCTATGGCTCCCGGCTGGCCGCCATGCCACCCAAGTTACTATCAGACGATGGACGGAACGTGGTGATTCGCCCTTTGGCTTATTGCCGCGAGAAGGATATCAAACGGTTTGCTGAGCAAATGGCGTTCCCGATTATTCCATGCAACCTGTGTGGCTCACAAAAGAACCTGCAGCGTCAGAATATCAAAGCCATGCTGGCTGAGTGGGAAAAAAAGAATCCGAGCAGGATCGAGTCAATTTTTACGGCTATGCAAAATATAGCGCCATCCCAGATGGCTGATACTGAGCTGTTCAATTTCAAGGATCTTAAAATGGATCGTTCTGGCGAGCGCAAGTCCTATGAGCATGAGGACAATCAAACGATCTTTTCCGGGAATATTCCTGATCCAATCGATACCGATATTGACATGGTAAAAATTATTACTATTTAATTTCCCGGCCTCTCAAGCTGAGAGGCTGTGCAGCCAGGCTATGCGAACGTTCAATTCAGATCAGATTGCCAAGGTGCGCCAATAGCAGGCAGGTCAGCTTCTGTGCTGCCTTTCAGGAACCAGTCCACAATTTTTCTGTCAATAGTGTTTATGAAATCACCGGTTGTCCATGAATTCAACCGGGTACACGGTGACCTGAATACTGATGGAAAATTCAATTTCTCCGGTTTCCAACCCGACAGGGCAACCATTAAACGATGTCTGTCCGATTTGTCTGGTTGGATTGTTTGGACACAGCAGGGTAGTGGTTACCCCTTGTCGCCATCGCTATCACGAGCAATGTGTGACCCCCTGGCTTAACAGCCGACAGTTGTCCAGACGAACTTGCCCGGTCTGTCTTAATTGGGCCCTGCCACTGATGCGAGAGGGTGGGGCGAAGCTCTATGAGTACTCAGCTTACAGCGAGTCAATGCCCCTGAGTTGCTGTCGCTCCGGAAACCTGGCACAGCTTCAGCAGTTGCTGACCCTCGACCCGAGTGTTGTCTTTGCCCTGTTTCGTACCGGTGATACAGGTCATCATGTCCGTCTGCTGTACATGGCCGCCAGCAATGGGCAAATGGGTTGCGTCAGGGCTTTGGTGGCAGCGGGGGCTTCGCTGGATGTCCCGGCCATCAATAACGGCATGACCCCACTGCACGTTGCCCTGGTCAATGGCCACCTTGATGTGGTTAATTTTCTGATTCAGTCCGGTGCGGGTCTCAATCTGACTAACCGGGATGGTCATACCGCCCTTCATCTGGCAGCCAGGCAGGAAGACGGTCAGTTTGCCGAAGCATTGATTCTGGGAGGGGCAAACCCTGCCACCAGGGACAGTCATGACCGAACAGCACTGCATATTGCTGCCCTGGAAGGCCGTTGTGAGTGTGTCAGGATACTGGCCCGGAACCCGGGCATTATTGATACCGTGGACAGCCGTGGCAGGACCCCCCTGATTCTGGCGACCAAGGCCGGCCACAGGGCGGTAATGGATATTCTCATCAGCAATGGGTGTAACATGACCATAGCCAGTCGGCATGGCCGGGTGGCAGTTCACCATGCGGCCACCGGTGGTCATGGCCACTGCCTGCGATTACTTGCCGATAAAGGTGCGAACCTTGACGCAGTGACCCCCGTTGGCAGAGCGGCGATACACTACGCTGCCATGCGAAACCATAGTGAGTGTCTGGAAATCCTGATTGATAACAACGCCAACGTTGAGGCGTTTGTCAATTGTGGCTGGAATGCCCTGCACCTTGCTGCTTATCATGGGCACCTTGAAAGCGTGCAAACCCTGATCCGAAGGGGGGCCAATATCCAGGCCTTTACCAACGGCAATAGCGTTATGACAGCACTGCACATAGCCACCAGATGCAACCATCTTGGGTGCGTCAGGGTCATTGTTGAGGCTAACGTGGATTTTTCGGCAAGGGACTCGGCTGGCAACACGGTGTTACACGACGCCGTCACCTACGGCAGTTATGTGTGCCTGCGCATGTTTATTCGCTCCGATGCCGACCTTGACATGACCAACGCAGAGGGTAAGACCGCACTGCATCTGGCTGTGCTTAAACACCGTTGCAATAGCCTGAAAGCCCTGATCCAGGTAGGTGCTCAGCTTGATGTTAAAGATAATTCCGGCCGTACTGCCATGCACTATGCCGTTGATATGTCCTTTATTCATTTCTCATTTGATGCTTCCCTCAGCCTGCTGATTCGGGCGAAGGCGGATCTGAATATTCCCGATCAAGACGGCAATACCGTTCTGCATATGGCGGCATTCAATGGCAACCTGAAAGTTGTCAGGATGCTGTTGAATGCCGGCGCAGATCATCGGGTGAGAAACAGACATGGCAGGACTCCCCTGGTACTTGCCAGACAGCTCAATCACACATCCTGCATCGACAGGCTGAAACGACTGCCTTATGTGATGTAATGCCTGGTTATCGACCACTCAGCCTGTTAATGGTTACGAGATCAAGAGGAGGGACTTTGTCAGCCTCCTGGACTCCGCTTCAGGCTGAACGGAGATTGTTCACATCAAACTCATTGAATTGATGTACCAGGTGGGAAAATGTTTTTCCGGATTGAAACTGAATATTACGTTTACGGTATCAATGATCTACTATTTGAATTCATGATTTTGGAAAGAATCAGTACGCCGCAGGTTGGTAATTACCTTATCCGTTTTTGTGAGTGGGGATAAGGTTCTTCGGCGTTGTTTTATGGTAAAGAGTGACCTTTTGACACAACCATTCTTTATAGAATAAACAGCAGGATTCTACAGTATTTTTGTGCAGGGGTAGCAAAATGACAGATCATGATAAGTGGCAGAAATGGTTGATGGCTCGCAGGGATGAGCTGAATACGCGTCTGGGTAAAATTAAAAAGGATGCTTCCCGAAAAAACAGTGCAGACTGGTCTGAGCAGGCGCAGGAACGGGAGAATGATGAGGTTATTGATGCACTGGGTAACGAGGCGGTGATTGAACTGGGTAAAATTAACCGCGCCCTTGATCGTATAAATGAGGGCGATTACGGTTTCTGCCTGTCCTGCGGTAAGGAAATTCCGGTTCAGCGCCTTGAGGTTATGCCTTATGCTGACCTTTGTGTTCAATGTGCTGAGGCCAAGGGGTTGTAGGGGAGCATCATCAAGGCGATAAGGGAGCAGGCAGGCTGAATCCTGTTATGCCGGTTTGGCTGCAGCCTGGTTAAAGTACGTTGACTCCTCTGTGGAGCAGCCTGATTCAATAATCATCTTTTGATAGCTTTCGCAGAAGCTCTGGAGTGTTCCGGGGTTTCTGCTGTGGAAGTGCTTTTGCCATAATCTGGCCATGGCAGTGATGTCTTCTTTATCAATATCTTCGATCTGAATACCGCAGCGGTGATAGATAAGCCAGGCAATGGCGGTGGCGTAAACCAGGTTGGTCGCCAGTTCATGATGGGGGTGGGAAAGAAACTCCCGCTGGCTGGCCAGTCCCCGAACTTTGCTGGATAAGTCAGCGTTTGGTGCCAGAAACAGGTCCCAGATATTGCGGTGCATGCGAGGAGAAATCTGATAGATACCGAGTGCCTGGTGATTGGCCTGTTTCAGATGAAAACCAAGCCCGGACTCTCTGGCTGCGGTACCAAGCAGCAGGTTCTCAGCAGTAGGGCTCCACATACCCAGATGCTTGAGTGCGGGGCGAACAACATAGTGCCTTAGTTCCTTGGCGCATATTCCCATTTGCAAAGTCCTTTTCCCGGGTAGATCCCGGTCTGTGCGTCCTGTAACTGCGGGAGGGGCTCTCAGATCCAGACATTAACCCTGGATCTAAGAGACATATCGTATCATCCCTGAAATTCTGAACTGAGGGTGGTTTTACTCACCGGCAAAATTGCACAGGGCATAGGTTGGAATGCCCGCCGCATTGAGTCTGTCAGCGCCCTTGAGGTCTGGCAGATTGATGATAGCTGCAGCTTCCAGTGTGCTGGCTCCTGCTTGTCGAATCAACTGATCCCCAGCCAGCAGTGTGCCTCCGGTGGCGATAAGGTCATCCACTAACAGAATTTTTTCACCGGCCTTAATGGTGTCTTCATGCATTTCCAGTACGGCTTTGCCATATTCAAGGTCATACTCGACACTGAGGGTTTTGCCTGGCAGTTTGCCTTTCTTGCGAAACAGTGCCAGCGGCTTGTTCATGATATAGGACAGTGTCGAGCCAAGCAGGAAACCGCGGGCATCAAGCGCGCCAATGCGATCAAAAGTCTGGTTCTCATAACGCTGAACCATGACATCCACGGCCTTACGCCAGGCTTCCGGGTTTTCAAACAGTGTGGTGATATCCCGAAACAGGATGCCTTCATGGGGCCAGTCCGCGATGGTTCTGATTTGCGTTCGCAGATATTCCTGAACGGATGAACATTCGTTTGTATGCATGGGAGGGAGCATGCCGCTGTCAGTCAATGGATAAAAAGGAAGAAGCCACCTCAAAGGGTAGCTTCTTTAGAGGATAAAGTCAGGCGTTGGTAGCAATCGGTTCCAGTGTTTTTCCCCCGGCCAGGGCACAGAGTTCAACCGAGTTGCGAATTTCGATTTCCTTGCCCACGGCGGAGATCAGGCCGTTTTTCTGGAATCGGGTAAATACACGACTAACCGTTTCTACCGCCAGACCCAGGTAGTTCCCCATCTCATTTCTCGACATGGACAGACGGAACGACTGGGAAGAAAAACCCCGGCGACGAAAACGGCTGGCCAGGTTAATCAGGAAGGTGGCAATACGTTCATCGGCGTTTTTCTTGGACAGCAGCATCATCATTTGCTGGTCTTCACGGATACGCTTGCTCATCAGGCGCATCAGATGTCGGCGCAATTCCGGGAATTGATCGGAAAGGGTTTCCAGTTGCTCAAAAGGAATCTCGCAGATCATGGTGGTTTCCATCGCCTGGGCCGACACCGGATAGGTATCCGTATCCATACCGCTCAGGCCAAGAATTTCGCTGGGCAGGTAAAATCCGGTGATTTGTTCCTCACCTTCATTGGTCGCTGTGTAGGTTTTGAGAGCCCCTGAGCGAACAGCAAAGACACTGGTAAAGGGGTCACCTTCCAGAAACAGGTGTTCGCCTTTTTTCAAAGGACGCCCACGCTTGATAATGTGATCCAGCTGATCGATATCCTTAATGCTCAGTGCCAGTGGCAGGCACAGTGAGCTGAGGCTGCAGTCTCTGCAGGCCACATGGCTCGGCTGTCGGACGTTGGGCTTTGACGTCATTGAGAGGCCTCAAAGTCGTATTTGGCGAAATTCGACACTGTTTATGGAAAACCAAGTGTATGAAAAGTGTTACCGGAGTGTAAATCAGGTATGTACGCAACCGGGCAGACCCAGGGTAGGGGTTTGGTGCTGCTTCAGCAATGCGTCATAAACTGCGGTGGTTCCGGTGAGCTCTCATCTGCCGTGTCATCTATCAAGCTCAGGGCTGACCCTGATCATGGTATGGTCATGGCTCCTGGTGGTTGTGTGTCTTTATCCCTGAAAATCAATCTGACATTGTCTTATGTCACAGGATTAAATTTTCGTTCGTGGTATTTAACGGACATGGCAGATTTTGCACTTATGTTTCAAGTAAATCAATGTGATAGTGGTGGCAAGTCGTCGTCAGTTTCAGTTTTTTTCTGATAAACCGGTGAGCTGCAGAGAGGTTTCGGTTCTGTGCGGGATGATCAGTCGTTGTCGGTACTGGCGGGAGAGGGGCTCCGGAGCCTGGTGATTGCTCCGGAGTGTTACTCAGATAACCTTTGAGAAGAGCGTCTTCTCTTTCATCTCCGGTTGATGGAGATAGTGGTCGAACTGCATACAGATGTTACGGATCAGCAGTGTTCCCTTTGGCAGTACTTCCAGCAAGCCATCGCTATTGAGACTGATCAGGCCGTCTGCCCTCATCGGCTCCAGCCTTGCCAGCTCATCCCGGAAGTAATCCCTGAATTGAATATCAAACCGCTGTTCAATATCGCTGAAGTTCAGTTTGAAGTGGCAGATCAGCTGGGTAATCACTGCCTGGCGGACTTTGTCATCAGCGGTCATCTTCAGGCCGCGAACCACTGGCAACTGCTGTTCATTGATCATTGCACAGTACCGGGCTTCATCGGTGCTGTTCTGGATATAAGTGTCGCCTACCTGGCTGATGGCAGACACGCCCATGCCGATCAGGTCGCAATGACCATGGGTGGTATAACCCTGGAAATTCCGGTGCAGCGTGCCTTCTTCCCGGGCAATGGCCAGTTCATCGTCTGGCAGGGCAAAGTGATCCATACCGATGTAGATGTAGCCCTGATCCAGCAGTTTTTCCGTGGCCTGATGCAGAATGTCCAGCTTCACTTCCGGCGCAGGCAGATCCTGCTCATTAATTCGGCGCTGTGGTTTGAAGCGGTGGGGCAGGTGGGCGTAGTTAAACAGGGATAGCCTGTCCGGGGCCATATCAGCCACACGATCGATGGTTTCCATAAAACTGTTGGTGGTCTGGAAAGGCAGGCCGTAAATCAGGTCCATGTGTACCGAGCGGAATGCCATGACCCTGGAAGCATCAAGAATGGATTGAATCATGCTTTCAGGTTGAACCCGGTTAACGGCTTGCTGAACTTTGGGGTTCAGGTCCTGAACGCCCATGCTGATTCGGTTGAAGCCAAGGTCCCTCAGGGTGCCCATCATGGGCCAGTCTACTTCCCTGGGATCCAGTTCAATGGAGTAGTCTGCGGTATCGCTTTGGGTCAGTTGGAAGTGCTGACGGATATGGCCCATCAGATCCCTCATCTGATCTCTGCTCAGAAAGGTCGGTGTGCCGCCGCCAAAGTGCAGTTGCTCGACCCGCTGTTCCTGACTGTAGAGTGCTGCCTGCATCTCTATTTCACGAAACAGGTATTCCAGATAACTATTGGCGCGCCCACGGTGTTTGGTGACAATTTTATTACAGGCGCAGTAATAACAGACATGGGAGCAGAACGGGATATGAAAGTAGAGTGACAGGGGATTGATGGCCCTGGCACTGGAGTGGGCATTGTGATGATATTTCTCAATATCAAAGCTGCCATCAAACTGCACCGCCGTGGGATAGGAGGTATAACGCGGGCCTGAGTGGTTGTATCGGTGAATCAGGTCTTTATCCCAAACTGGTGCGGTATTCATTATTGCTCTCGGTAATCTTCATGTCTTATTAGTCAGTGTGTTCGCCTTCTGGTCGGTCTTTTTGTGCCGGAAAGGGTAAGGCAAAAACAGTCGGTATTACGTCATGATGTTTTTGGCTAGTTTAGAAAGATTTTCAAGGTTGTTCTTTGATCGGTGTCAATAGGTATGAACCGAACTGGCATGCCTTAGTGGTTCGTCTTTAGGGCATGTGATGAGGATTGTGTCCAACGTGGCGTGAAGTTGTTGAGGTTGGCTATTGTATCTGCCATCTGGTTATTAATCGAGCAAATAATGCTTTGGCTGGCAGGGTTGTGCTGAAAAGGGTCTGATTGATAGTGATTGGTGGGTTCATTGAATGTGCTATTTTTGCTGCTAGATCATAAAAATTCACAAATATGTCCTGGTCACTGATCAGACAGGAGGAGTAATTATGGGTGCAGACATACATATGTATGCTGAATTCAGAAATAGTGTCGGGCAATGGGAAGAAATCCCGGGTTACGAACCTTTTTCAGATCGCAATCGTCATGTCTTTTCATTTTTTTCCGAGGGTTTTGTCAGAAGCGATTATGACTGGGGCTCCTGGCATGTTACTCCGTATCCCATTATTGAGGAGGCTCGGGGGCTGCCCGGAGATGTCAGTCTTTCCATCAAGGCCAAGTCTGATGAATGGGGAACGGGTGGATCTGGCCACTCCTGGCTGTCTGTTGATGAATTGGTTTCTTACGACTACAACAAGCCTTTAAGAGAAAGGGGCGTTGATGTTCCCGAAGAGTTTGTCAAGCTTACGATCAGGGAATCGTTGGGGGAAAAGTATTTTTTGGAGTTGGCTGAGTTGCAGAAGCAAAAAGCGGAGCGCCTCGTCTTTTGGTTTGATTTCTGATTCAAAACTTTAAGAGCCTCCTAGGAGGCAGAACTTTTTTTTTCCTTTTATCACATATGGTGATGGTGCAGCATGGACATCAACCACCTCTGGTGTGCGCCGGGCATAGACCACAAGCCAAAAAGGATAATCAGCAACCCCGCCAGGTTGCGGGTGATACTGGCTTGGATAATGCCGCTGAGCTGTCTTGAGAACGCACCAAGCAGGAACACTGAGGGTATGGTGCCTATACCAAATGAGGCCATTAACAGCGCACCCTGTACCGGTTTTCCCTGAGTGGCGCTCCAGGCCAGGGTGCTGTAGACCAGGCCGCAGGGTAACCACCCCCAGAGCATGCCAATGGCGAGGGCATTGGGAAAGTTTTTGATGGGCAGCAGTGCTTTGGCCTTGGGCTGGATATGTTGCCAGAGCTTATGTCCGATCTTTTCCAGATGTGTCAGACCACGCCACCAACCGGTCAGATAAAGCCCCATGGCGATCAGCATAATGGCCGCAAAATAGCGCAGTCCCATCTTTACTTCCGGGCTGATACCGCCCAGGTACCAGCCAATGCTGGCCAGAAGGAGACCAGCGATGGCGTAGCTGGTAATTCGTCCGAGATGATAGGTCAGCATCAGCCAGAAGATCTGTGCACGGGACTTGCCTGCCAGGGAGAGGCTGAGGGCGGAAGTAATGCCGCCACACATGCCGATACAGTGGGCGCTGCCCAGTATGCCCAGGGTTAATGCGGAAAGTAAGGTGGGGACTTCATTTATGGTCATGTGAATCAGCTTTTGGTATCTGTTGAGGCTCATCAAAAAGAATGCTGTGGGCTGGCCCTTCAAGGTCGTCAAACTGACCGTCGTCTACTGCCCAGAAAAAGAGTTTGATCGCTACAGCGATCAGGATCAGGGCCAGAGGGATCAGAATAATCAGGCTTTCCATGGTCAGGCAGCTCCTCTGGGTTCAAGGTGGGCGTAAACTTCTTCTGACTCGGTCGGTGCTTTGGGCAGTTTTCCCGGGCGGTTCAGTCGCAGGGCGTTGGCCACCACGATCAGTGAGCTGAGCGCCATGCCGGTAGCGGCCATCCATGGGGCAATCATGCCTGCTGCGGCCAGGGGCAGGGCGGCAAGGTTGTAGCCAAGGGACCATGCCAGGTTTTGCCGGATAATTTTCCGGGTTCTTATGGTCAGGTTAAAGGCATCGGCCAGTCGCTCAAGGTTGCCGGAAATCAATACTGCATCTGCACTGGTGCGCGCCAGGTCTGAGGCGTTGCCCATGGCCATGGAGATATCCGCCCCCGCCAGAACGGGAACATCATTGATGCCATCACCAACCATCAAGACTTTGTGGCCCTGACTCTGCAGCGTCTGGATATAGCGCAGCTTGTCATCCGGGCTGCTTTCAGACTTCCATTGCCGTATACCCAGGGATTCAGCGGTTGCCGCCACCACCGGCTCGGCATCACCACTGAGCAGGGTTACGGTTTTGCCCATCTGTTGCAGCCGTTGGATTGTGTGGGCGGCCTCAGGGCGCAGGCTGTCGGTAATCCTGAACCAGCAGAGCGGTTGCCAGAGTTTCTGGTCAGTACTTTCTGACATCAGCAACCACTGTCCATCCTGTTCTGGCGTTGCCACATTGCCGGATGGACAGACAAAGTCGGGTCGTCCGATGCGGTAAAGGCGGTTGCCAATGGTGCCTTCTATCCCCTGGCCAAGATGGTTTTTCACCTCGCGAGCCTGCTCATGCAATGACTCAACGGTGTAGAAAAAGGCTCTGGCGATAGGGTGTTCAGAGTGTGCTTCCAGGGCTGCTGCCCGCTGAAGCAACGCTTCTTTTGAACTGTTGCCGTTATCAAGAGAAACCACCTGGCTTAACGACAGTTCCCCTTTGGTTAAGGTGCCGGTTTTATCAAAGATCACATGGTCGATGGTTTTCAGGCCTTCCAGAACATGACCACGGGTCACCAGCAGGCCAAGGCGGTGCAGATAGCCGGTAGCCGCAGTCAGGGCGGCAGGGGTGGCCAGGGACAGGGCGCAGGGGCAGGTCACCACCAGAACCGACAGGGTAATCCAGAACGCGTCTTGTGGCGCAATGCCGGACCAGCCCCAGTACACACAAATGGCCACCAGCAACACACAGGCAACAAACCAGCCGGCCACCTTATCGGCAATTTTCGCGATGGCGGGCTTATCCTGCTGTGCCCGTTGCAGCAGCTGGATAATGCCGGCTACCCGGGTCTCTTCGCCTACTTTGCTTACCTTAAGCTCAATGGGATGGTCCACATTGATACTGCTGCACAGCAGTGTGTCACCACGCTGCTTTTCGATGGGCAGGTACTCTCCGGTCAACATGGCTTCATTCACGCTGGTGGAGCCACTGATCAGAATGCCATCTGCGGGAATGGCATCGCCGGGAAGAATTCTAACCTTGTCGTCTGGTTGCAGATCGGCCACCGGGACGCGCTGATAGTGACCGTTGACTTCTTTCAGGCAGCTGGGCGGCAGCAGATTGGTCAGCGCCCGTGCAGCCCTGGCGGTTGCATGGCGGGCACGAAGCTCAAGGTAGCGACCGGTCAGCAGGAAGAAGGTAAACATGGAAACGGAGTCGTAGTAGACTTCGCCAGAGCCCTCAGCGGTGGAATAAATAGAGCCATCAGCGATGGAATAAATAGAGCCATCAGCAAGGAAATAAACGGAGAAGGTTGCCCACAGGCTGGCCAGATAAGCGCCACCAATGGCAATGGATACCGGAACATCCATGCCGAGATGCCGTATTTTGATATCCCGCCAGGCCGCCTTGAAGAAGGGCGCAGCAGAGTACAACACCACAGGCGTGGCAATCACGGCGCTGAAGATCCGGATCAGGTCCCGGTAAATGTCCGGCATATCGTCACTGATGGCACCGGAATAGAGGGCGATGGCATACATCATCACCTGCATGGCACCAATACCGGCAATGGCAAGCCGTCGTATAAAGGTGCGGTTTTCGTTTTTCAGCAGGGCTTCCTGCTGGTCGGCACGCCAGGGGAACGCTTTGTAACCGATTTTGTGAATTTCCAGCAGAATGGTACTTAAGGGGATTTCGCTGTTATCCCAGGTGATCTGTGCCTCATGGGTGCTGAGGTTGACACTGGCCCGGGCAACACCCGTCAATGATTCCAGATGGTTTTCCAATAACCAGATACAGGCGGCGCAGGTGATGCCGTCTATCAACAGACTGGCAGTGAGGTGGTTATCCTGGCTTTGGGAAGCCGGGCCTGCGGGTCTGACAAAATCCTTTTGCACCTCTGCACGGTCATAGATCTGCAGTTCTTCCTGAAGTCGCTGATTCAGGTCAGTGACCTGGTTGGCGCTTTCGGTACGGTGCCGGTAATAATTCTCCAGACCGCCGGCCACGATGGCCTCGGTCACTGCCTTGCAGCCCGGGCAACACATGGGCTGCAGTGTGCCTTCAACGTCTGCAAAAAATACCACCGGCTGGCTGACCGGCAGTGTGCAATGAAAGCAACGGGTATCGGTCATCAGGCATCCGGGTTTTTCAGGGTAGTTGGGGTTCCCGGTGAGACGACGGCCTCCAGGGTGATCTTCCAGCCGGTCTCATAGCCCACTTCCGGAATCAGCTCATCCAGGGTTTCCAGTTGCAGGTAGTAACGACCGGTAACCAGGGCGTCCAGCTGGCCAACATACATTGGGTTTTGCCCGGGTTGTGCCGGGTTAGAATCTGCGGCTGATTTGGCGCTGATGCCAAAGGAGCGGTTCAGCACAATGGTTCTGTCTTTGTCTTTAAATACCGGAGAAAGAAAGCTGAGTTTTAGCTGCCCGGGCCACACCTCCGGATTTCCCTGCATCGTCACCCGGACTTCGCCGATCAATTCATCAATGGTCAGTGTACCGGCAACGGCCAGGCTTCGGGCATTTTCAATCCGGGTCATGTCCTGGTTGATGGTTTTGCCGTTTTTGTAATAGTCATCAATCACCACGCTGTCCTGATGGGTAAAGGCGGTGTAGACCTGAAAGCCGCCCCAGGCAAAGGTGACCAGCAAAATAACCACGATGTACCAGGCCCAGGGTTCCCGGTACCAGGGGGTAAAAGGTTCCCTGTTGGTGGCAGGCTGGCCTCCTGCCGGGTTATCTCTGCTGGTTGCTGATTGCGTCATGCTTCAGGGCTTCCTCTCTGGTCCGGGCACCATAAATCGGCTTTCAGCGGTAATTGCTTCCAGTCCGGGCTGGCTGGAACTGATGCTGAAGCGAATCGGCCGGGTGCTGGGGGCTCCATCAATTAACGGCGCGATAACCCTGATGATTTCCTGCTGCACACTGCCCGGCTCTGCCACAATGGCGGTTCTGCCCGCTATTTTCAGATTCTCGATACCAGCCACCTGTATTTTGATGAGATGAGGTTGCTGGTCTTTGTTAGCGACTTTCAGTGTGTAGATATTTTCTACCTGGTCATCATTTATGACCCGGAAAAGGACATTTCTATCCCTGAGTACTTCCAGCTCCAGCGGAATTCGATGGCCAAGGCTGAACATAAACAGGCAGATCATAATGAACAGTGCTGAACTATACCCGATCAGGCGGGGACGAAGCCAATGGGTCTTCTGGCCGGCAAGTTCGTTATCGGTGGTGTAGCGAATCAGGCCTTTGTCGTAGCCCATTTTGTCCATGATGGTGTCGCAGGCATCGATACAGGCGGCACAGCCTATACACTGATATTGCAGCCCATCACGGATGTCGATACCCGTAGGGCAGACTTGTACGCAGACACTGCAGTCCACACAGTCCCCCAGCCCCATGGTTTTGTGATCAGCGCTTTTCTTGCGTGGGCCACGCTGCTCACCGCGATGCTTGTCGTAAGCTACCACCAGGGTATCGTTATCGAACATGACGCTCTGGAAACGGGCGTACGGGCACATGTGAATACAAACCTGCTCCCGCAGGTAACCCGCATTGCCATAGGTTGCCAGGGTGAAGAAGCCGAGCCAGAAAATACCCCAGGGGGCAACATCGAAGGCGGCGATGTCCAACACCAGTTGCCGGATGGGAATGAAGTAACCGACAAAGGTGAGCGCCGTAGCAAAAGCGATACTCACCCAGAGTAAGTGTTTGGCACTCTTGCGCAGAAATTTCCCGCCGGACATGGGCTCTTTGTCCATCTTCATCCTGCGGTTGCGCTCACCTTCCGTGATGCGTTCTGCCCACATAAATACCCAGGTGAAGACGCTCTGGGGGCAGGTGTAGCCGCACCAGATTCGTCCGGCAAACACCGTCAGTGCAAACAGGCCAAAGGCGCAGATAATCAGTAGCCAGGACAGCAGGATAAAGTCCTGGGGCCAGTAGGTGGTGCCAAAAATATGAAACTGCCGGGCAGGCAGGTCAAAGAGCACGGCCTGACGGCCATTCAGATTGATCCAGCAGGTGCCAAAAAAAAGCAAGAAGAGAAATGTACCGCCAGCCAGACGAAGCGTTCGGAAGTGGCCCGAAAAGCTTCTGGTGTAAATCTTTTCAGGCTTCTGATACAAGTCGATCAGTTCCGGTTCCTGGTTGGCATTGTCTGTGTTCATAGAGCCCAAATATACCGTTAAGGTTTTATTGGAACCACAAAGGCACAAAGGCACAAGGTTTTTTCAGGCTTGCCTGAGCTGGGCTTAGCAAAAAAAGCGCCCTTTGTGTCTTTGTTCCTTTGTGGTTCATAGTTTTTTGTCCCTGCGCCTGAGCAAATCATTCAGCCTTGTGGGTCAGGCTGTAAACGTAAGCCGTCACCAGATGAACCTTCTCTTCACCAAGAATATCGTTCCAGGGTGGCATAACGCCGTTTCGTCCCTTGCGGATGGTGTATTCCACTTGCGCCTGACTTGATCCGTACAGCCAGATATTGTTGGTCAGGTTCGGAGCGCCCAGGGCATGGTTACCGGTACCATCGGCGTTATGACAGACGGCACACGTCGTACTGAAGATCTTTTCGCCAGCGGCCAGGTCCGCTTCGCTGGCACCGCTGTCAATACCAGACAGTTCACGGGTATAGCTGGCAACCTGCTTCACGCCGGTATCACCGATCACGGCACCCCAGGCGGGCATTTGTCCCTGACGACCGTGGGCAATGGTGGCCTTGATGGCGTCCGGAGTGCCACCGTAGAGCCAGTCGTTGTCAGTGAGATTCGGGAAACCGAAGTTGCCACCGGCATCCATACCGTGACAGAGGGCACAGTTGTTGATATAGACCCGCTCACCCATTTTCAGAGCCCTGGGGTTGTTAATCAGCTGTTCAACCGGAGTGGCGGCGTAACGGGCAAATTCAGGGGCATATTTGCGGTCATGCTTGAGTTGATCCTGTTCCAGCTCATTCACCTGAGTCCAGCCAAGGACGCCTGTCCACTTACCCATACCCGGGTAGAGAATCAGATAGCCGACAGTGAATACCAGGGTGGCGATGAACATGATAAACCACCACTGCGGCAGTGGGTTATCATACTCCTCAATGCCATCATAGGCGTGACCGGTGGTCTCATCGGTCATATCCCTGCGCTGGCCCTTGCGAGTTGCAAACAGAACCCAGGTGACCAGTACAAGGCAGGCGGTGGTCAGCAGAACAATCCACCAGTGCCAGAAATTACTCATCGTTATACAGCTCCTCTTTTCTGGGAGTTCTTATGGGTTTCCCGGTGGCTGCCTGTGGCATCGGTATTCTCAGCACCCTCCTGCTGGTCATCAGCAAATGGCAGGGCGGCGGCTTCATCAAAGTCGCCTTTACGTCGGCTGCCGTAGGCCCAGAAGACCACCGATAGAAATGCGACCAGGGCGACCAGTGTCGCCAGTCCTCGAATCGTATTGATATCCATCAGCGCTTACCCGAAATAACTGTGCCCAGTCCCTGGAGATAAGCCACCAGGGCGTCCAGCTCGGTTTGTCCTTTGACGGCATCCCGGGCACCGGCAATATCTTCATCGGTGTAGGGAACACCCAGTGTCCGCAACGTTTCCATCTTTCTTGCGGTCAGCTTGCCATCCAGCGTGTTCTCTGCCAGGAATGGGTAGGCGGGCATAATGGACTGAGGCACCAGATCACGTGGGTTAATCAGGTGGGCACGGTGCCAGTCATCGGAGTAACGGCCGCCAACCCGGGCAAGGTCCGGACCGGTACGCTTGGAACCCCAGAGGAATGGGTAGTCATAAACGGATTCGCCAGCCACCGAGTAGTGGCCATAACGCTCCACCTCGGCACGCAGCGGACGAATCATCTGGGAGTGGCAGCCTGCGCAGCCCTCACGGATATAGATATCACGGCCTTCCAGCTGCATGGCGGTGTAAGGCTTCAGGCCCTCCACGGGCTGAGTGGTCTCTTTCTGGAAAAACAGCGGGACGATTTCCACCAGGGAGCCAAAACTGATGGCAACGACCACCAGTATCGCCATCAGGCCCAGGTTCTTTTCAACAATATCGTGTTTGCTCGCCATTATTATTATCTCCCTTCAACCGGCGCAGTGGTCGGGTTGAGTTCGAGGGACTCTTTATCGGAAGAGGGCTCCTCCGACTCTCTGGCAGTGCGGTAGACGTTATAAGCCATTGTCAGCATGCCAAGAACAAAGAAGGCACCACCAATAGCACGGACAATGTAGCCGACGCCGCTGGCTTCTACGGACTCAATAAAGCTGTAGGTTAACGTGCCGTCTTCGTTCACTGCACGCCACATCAGGCCCTGGGTGATACCGTTTACCCACATGGCAACGATGTAAAGAACGGTGCCGATGGTGGCCAGCCAGAAGTGCATATTGATCAGGCCAACGCTGTACATCTGTTCCTTGCCGTACAGCCTTGGAATCAGGTGATAGAGCGAACCGAATGACACCATGGCTACCCAGCCCAGGGCACCTGAATGCACATGACCAATGGTCCAGTCGGTGTAGTGGGACAGGGCGTTAACGGTCTTGATGGCCATCATCGGGCCTTCGAAGGTGGACATGCCATAGAAAGAGAGGGAAACCACCAGAAAACGCAGGATCGGATCGGTCCGCAGCTTATGCCAGGCACCGGAGAGGGTCATGACCCCATTGATCATGCCACCCCAGGACGGTGCCAGCAGCACCAGTGACATAACCATGCCCAGGCTCTGGGCCCAGTCCGGCAGTGCGGTGTAGTGCAGATGGTGCGGGCCGGCCCAGATGTAGATGGCAACCAGCGCCCAGAAATGCACGATGGACAGACGATAAGAGTAAACCGGACGCTCCGCCTGTTTGGGCACGAAGTAATACATCATGCCCAGGAAACCAGCGGTCAGGAAAAAGCCTACCGCATTGTGGCCATACCACCACTGGATCACGGCATCCATGGCACCCGCATAGGCAGAGTAGGACTTGGTCAGGCTAACAGGTAACGAAGCACTGTTAACGATATGGAGCACGGCAACCGTAATAATGAAGGCACCAAAGAACCAGTTAGCCACATAGATGTGCTTACTCTTGCGCTTTATGATGGTGCCAAAGAAGACCAGCGCGTAACTGACCCAGACAACGGCGATCAGAATATCAATGGGCCATTCCAGTTCGGCGTACTCTTTGGAAGAGGTAATACCCAGGGGCAGAGTAATGGCTGCCGCAACAATCACCAGTTGCCATCCCCAAAAGGTGAAAGCGGCCAGCCGCGGCATGGCCAGTGTCGCCTGACAGGTTCGCTGGACGATGTAATAGGACGTTGCAAACAGGACACAGCCGCCAAACGCAAAAATCACCGCATTGGTGTGCAGTGGCCGCAAGCGTCCAAAGCTGGTCCAGGGTAAGCCCAGGTTGAGTTCGGGAAAGACCATCTGAGAGGCAATCAGCAGGCCTACCGCCATACCAACAACTCCCCAGACCACGGCCATGATGGCAAACTGCCGAACTACTTTGTAGTTATAGGTCGGCTGTAACGTTGCAGTGCTCATGCTCCATGTTACCTTCGGGTTATGCTTATAAGATTTGATGGTTATTGTGGGTAAACCGAAATGGGATTGTATTGATACGGATCAATATCCGGTCAAAAAATGAGCCAGTTGCTTCTGTTCAAAGGTAGGGGGTTACGCCCCGGGAGTTGCAGACTTTTTCCAGGAAAAAGCGGAATGTGTGTGCTGTTTTTTAGCGTTTTTTCCTTATGATAGTGCTTGTTTAGTTAACTACCCTGGCCCCGTTGCCAGAGCACTTGAGTGCACAACTCCATTGGAAAATCAAAAGCACCCCTGCTTTCCCCTTGCCAACCTTCTAAACAGGCTTTGCTGTACCGACAGTTCTGACTTTCTTATGTCCTCATCTGGTTATCGGGAGCATATACTCCGCCGATCCCGCGGCAATCATACAGAAATATAAGAGTGGCTGCTAATGCTTTTTCGGTCTTTACTGGTGTGTTCTGTCAGCTTTTTTAAGAGCCGGGTACCTGGCTGGATTGCCCGGCACCGGTGATGATGACGGACAGCCAGTCAGGGATATGTCACGGGGCAGGGGGCTGGCAACGGAACCTTCCACCCAGTGAGATATCCCCGGGTTCTGCAATTTTCCGGATAGCCTCCCAAGCTAATGGATCAGATTGACCCAAACGTCAGTTTGTCTATCTGATCCGTAAACGCCTGGTTCAACCGGATTGATTGGACTCCGCCAGCCATAAGGCAATTCTGGCAAACGGTGGCTCAGCCTTGTACTTATTGGCAGTCTCGCTTTTGAAGAACGTTCTGGTGAAATCATCACTACCTTTCAGGCCCTTAGCGGCAATCTCGTTGCTGAGTTCTTTCTGCTCGTCAGCCTGGCCATGGTTCAGTATGCTGTGTGCTTTGGCTAAATGTGTAAGATTCTCCGGATTGATACCAAGTTTGGCAAATTTGTCTGCAAATATTGAATTTCTTGCGACAAATGAAACCAGCAAGGCTGCATCATTGGTCAGGGTAGCGCGGTTGTCTGCACCCTGTCTGGCCAGTAATTGTTTCAGGTGATACGGTTGATTACCCTGCAGCAGTTTAGTGATGTCTTCATTATTGCCCAGCATGTCGATCAGCTCTGAGTCGGAGTCGAACAGCTGTTGTTGTAACGCCATGATCTCTTTTGCCAAATTATCTGCACACAGCTTCTGCCGTGGGTAGATCAGGCTTCCAGTTAGCTTGCTGACTTGTTCCCGGTCGAATTGGTCAAAAGTTATTGACTCTTTGAAGTTACCGATTCCGGTATTGCCAGCGATCTGCATTTTGGCCATCCTTAGTGCATCTTTCAGTTGATCCATTTCTTTCGTTTCAAAGTTTGCTTCCGAGAATTGGGAGTCAATAAAACTATTCATTAACTGATCCCGAAAAAAACTGAAATTTTGCGATGTCATGCCATAGCCCGGAGGCAGGGTAATCGGATTATCGTTGTCCATGTCGGCGCTATCCTTTAACTTCTGGCAGTCATCCTGATTGTCAGGATTCTCATGCAGTTTGCTGTTAGCAAACGCTTTGAGGGAATCAATATCATGGCAGTTGGTGAGGGTCAGGAGGATTTGAATGGCTTTGAGCTGGGTGGACTCTTGAACCAGGATATTATCCAGATTAAAAGCACTGGTGAAATTTTGGCACATTAGTGCAATATCGCTAGCGTCAAGCCCTCCAGTATCTGGCTTTTCAGTACCTGTCTTTTCAGTTTCAGACTTTTTAGCATTCAGGATGACCGATATATTCTCGTTGAATGCGTTCAATCGGGTTGCCAGCATTTCGGCTCCCGGCTGATTGTCGAAGCTGTCAGCCGTAAACTGAGGGACTGATTGTGCTGCTGGGGCCGGTTGTTCGGTTGATTGAGTTGATAAGGGTAATGGGACTTTTGCAGATTCAACGTGCATGTAACCACCTGTTTCGTAGGAGTTTTGTTGTTATGGTTTATTGTCAAAACTGGCAATGTTTTGGGTATAAACCGGTTGGTCTTTGTGTCCATCTGCCTGCGTTGCAGCAATCCGGACACTATCGTAGACCATTGACTACCGAATTAGTTTCATTAAGCTGTCTGGAGAGAGTGGCATTCCTCACTTTGGCTTTGGATGAGACATAACGACAAGCAGTAACCTTTTCTCCAGAGGTGTAGCCAGATGCTCTCCAGTTTCAACCGGAACATACTTACAATCAGCACCTCGATGAACAAGATGACCCTGATTGTTTGTGAAAGCAAAACCACCACCGTTAAGTGGGTATTCGTGCTCTTCATCAGTCCCCTCATCAGCAAAGAATGAAAAAATAGAACCCGTTTTAATTTTTGCTGTTTGCAATCCTCCTCCTGTGTAATACGGAGCATTCTTTTTAATAACCGAATCATCATTCATCAACATCACGAGGCTATAATCCCCCCCGTCACGATGCCATCTACCTCCAGATATACCTTTTCTGGAAATGTAATTCCGTAATATCGACACCCGGGATATGTCCATTGGCTGATTATGCAATGAGAATTGCCTGGCCAAAGTCTCTACACCTTCTCTTGCCAGTTTAAACAATGCCGGATGACTGGTCTGTAATTGATGTTCAAAGCTTTTCTGATCAATAATCTGACATTGATGATCAAATTTCACTGTTGTTTTGGTTTTACCATCAATCCGAACTAAAGGAAGAGCGTATTGTGAATTATTAATTCCTCTTACCACTTGTGAGCAATATTTGGATTTCATAGATGAAGAAGAGGAATTTTCAATAAAATAAGCAGAATCTTTCTTTATAGCCTCGTTGGCATTTTTAAACGTTTCCTCACCGACAACCTTATGTACAGTCCAGAATTTATCCCCGAATTTAACATCCACCGTTGCAGTTGAAGTAGAGGCCTCTTTCGTTGCAGGAACAGCCATTGATCGCTGGAAATTAACGTCAGAAGAGAGTGAAATCATTTTTTTTAACTCCAAATGAATATGCTTGTAAGCGACTAACGATTCGTGACTGGTTATTTAACCTGAGTAGTTAACGATTTTCTTTCGCATAAATCACTAACCAGTAAGTCAGTTATGGTAACAATGTGATACCTGCAATTATGTAGAACATTAGTACTCATAAAACCTGTTATATTGTCACTGTATCCCGTGCTCCACAGGATTTCAGGCTTAATTACCGTCCAATAAATTTGGTTAAATCCTGATTGCGACAGGCGAGCCTGAGAATGTGGGAAGTTTTATAAACTGAAATCATTCGTTGAAATCCAGTGGGTTCGACTCCCATCCGTTAAAGATTAACCAATGGATTGACTCTAAATGGATTTCATTGGGTTAACTGCTTAACATTCGATTATTACTCCTCATTCCGCCTTGCCCAGATGCCTGGAATGGTTTGTTCGTTATCATATTTAGAAAGCGTAACGGGTATGAAAAAATTCATCAGAAAGCACCTCAGAAGAGGTGCTGACAGTGGTTACTGATTTTCGCTCAATTATTCAATGCCAAAAATTCACGAGAGGGCGCAAAGAAAGCACAGCCAGTGACTGGCGTTGAAAAATTCATCAAATGATCATAGTGACCATGGGCATCGGCTTTAATCATCGCTTTCAGCATCAGATTAAAATGTTTTGGTGTCTTGCCATAGGCAATAAAGAACAGGCCTGACTCCCTGGCGTCACCATAAGGCATACTATGGCGGAGAATCTCCATACTGTTGCCGTGTTCGTCTTTCAGGTTGACCCGTTTGATATGGGCTATGGGAGCCTTCTGTTCAGCACTGAACTCAATATTATCCTCCTTGGTGCGCCCCATAATGGTTTCCTGATCTTTCAGCGGACACTGTTCCCACTCTTTTAAATGGTGAACATAGCGCTGGGTGTGGATATAGCTGCCCCCTGCAAACGGGCTATCCTCTTCCCCCACAAGCGCGACATCTGCACGGTGCTCACCTTCAGGGTTTTCTGTGCCATCGACAAATCCGGTCAGATCACGGCTGTCCAGATACCGGAAACCGCTGATGTCTTCCTGAACCTGCACGTTATTGCCCAGCAGACGAAGCACCTGGCTCATCAGCAGAAAATTAATATCCTTTCGGTCTGAGCGAATGTGCAGCAGCAAGTCGCCGGGAGTTGCAGGCGCTTCCCGATCAGCGTCTTTGATGGCCATAAAAGGGCGCAGAGCCCCGGGTTTGCTGCCGGAATAAAGCCGGTCCCAGGCAGCACTGCCAATACTGATGGTTGAGCTGAGCCTGGCATCGGGGTATTGCCTCGCCAGAGTTTCAGTAAGCTCTGGAATGCCGGAGAGCGTCTGGCGGATTTTCAATAGACTATCGCTGTCGTTTTCTTTGATCGTCAGTATCAGAAATTGAGCGTTGGTATTGGCATCCGGAGTGATGCCGGACTGAGGCGTTGGCATGGTCTTGAACCTTGAAAGTCTATGTATCGAATAAAATCGGTGTCTGGTTGTGGTGGTCTGATCATTATATTAAGTAGTTGGCCAAATGGAATCGTATATTTCTGGCTAAGTGGGCAGTTGCTATGCAAGGCGCAACGTAGGGAGCATAGCCGTAGCTATGTGACCGGAGTTGCAACGCCGCACGACTGCATGGATGCAGGAGATAGAGCAACGCAGGAGCAGTTGCCGGGAGTGACTGACAACTTAGTCAGAAATATATGATTTCATTTGGTTAACTACTTACCACCACGGAGCATTTGTTACTGTCAGGGATCAATGTTGTATAGACGTCAGGGGTGAATCATTTTGGTGATGAAAGCAACCAGTGAAGATTATTCACTCTGCGGGTGAGTATTTTCATCAATGCTATCAAGGTCAGTTATTGATTTGTCAGCAATGAGTCTTTTCAGTCCCGGAGAGGTAGGAAGGTGGTCGATCTGCTCTGCAAATTCCAGCCGGTTTCTTAATGCCAGTTTTGACAGGTCTTGCAGCAAGAGAGGAGTGGGGTTACAGCCTTTGTTATAGGCGACTGAGATTTCTGCGTCCCCCCAAACAGAGGAGACAGCCAGGAAAACGGTTTTATGTTTTAGCCCAGAAAACGCGTCTCCCAAATATTTCTCGTTGGTTTTGAAGCCGATTGTTCCTGTATTCATATCTATTATGCAGCTTATTTTGCTGGGTGCAGTAAATACCCCATCCGCTTTGTCTTTGGGGTAATTGCCCATGGTTTGGCCGTTATGAATCAGTTTATTGTTTTTTATGTCCCAGCCCCAGGAGGACTCTGTGCTACCAAGAAGATTGGTATAAAAGATTTCATTTTTAGGGGTTCCTGCCAGTGCAACCCCAATCACTGCATAAGATCCTCGCATCTTTGTCGGCCATTCAACATCCAGAATATGTATGCCTTTTGAAAAGCCGGTATCTGACATGGCAAGGTCGGTACTCTGGAAAACAGGTTCACGATGTAATTTTGATGGCACCCCATCGTTGATGCGAATATTGTGACTGCTTTTGTTCGGATCCCAGGTGGTGCAGATAGAGACGCAGGTATACTTATTTCTTTTCATGCCTTCCAGACGCATGCCTGTGGGGCTGCACTTGGGCAATGGAACCATTTGCCTGACACTCCTTCCTTCCCGGGTGTTTCCGGTTGCTGCCTGTTGTCGGCAGGGAGACACTGTTTCCTGTCGGTGGTTATGTTCTGCTGAGGCCGGTGGACTGGTTTGAGAAGGGATATCTGGCAAACGCTTTGGCCAACACGGCAGACAATGTGAAAAAAGACTTTTCAGGTTCATGAATTGATTCTTGCAGTTGCAAATTACTTAACAGTTAGACAGCTTTAGAATGAAAAAGTTCTTATTCTTACTGCTATAGGAGAAAATGGTGTAAGTGATGAACGTGAATGATTACTTATTTCTGTTCATAAAGACGCTCTATAAAATACTCCCTTGTGATTAAGGCGCAGAAGGAGTTGACCCCTTGCTATCGGCTTCGGCAACTTATCAGCGGGTGTGGCATTTTGCCTGGCCTGCCATTATTTCCAATATTTCGGTACCGCTGCTGGGGCTGGTGGATGCGGCTGTCCTTGGTCATCTCTCTGCACCGGAATATCTGGGAGGTGTTGCCGTTGCGGCAACCCTGTTCAGCATGATTTTCTGGGCTTTTGGTTTTCTGAGAATGGGGACCACCGGGCTGGTTGCCCAGGCAAAGGGCCGCAATGACCGTTACGCCCTGAGAAAGTGGCTGTTACAGTCGGTGGTTTTTGCCGCTCTCACAGGCTTGCTGCTGATTCTCTGCTCCCCGTTGATTTTACAATTGGCGTTGCCTTTATTTGCCGCCAGTGATGTGGTGGCGAGGCAGGCTGAAATCTACTTTCAGGTCCGGATATTGTCGGCACCAGCCGTATTGGTTAACTATGCGTTGATTGGTTGGCTGATAGGAATGCAAATGCCGAAGGGGCCATTGCTTATCCTGGTTGTGGGGAATGCCGTCAATATTGTGCTGGACCTGTTGCTGGTCCTTGGTCTGGGCTGGGCAACCCGGGGTGCCGCGTTGGCAACGGTGATTGCTGACTATCTGGCGCTGGCTCTTGGGTTGTTGCTGGTGAGGCGAATTCTGGCCGGTGATGATGGCCAGTTCAGTGCTGACATGGTGTTTGATATGGCTGCGTTTCGTCGGCTGATCATGCTGAATCGCCACTTGTTTGTCCGTACATTGTGTCTGTTATCAGTACAGGCATTTTTTACCGCCCGGGGCGCTCGCCTGGGGGATGAAGTGCTTGCTGCCAATGCGCTGCTGATGAATCTGATGGTGCTGATTTCCAATGGCCTGGATGGATTCGCGCACGCAGCTGAAGCCCTGACCGGTGAGTCCATTGGCAAAGGTGATCGCCGACAGTTTCATCAGGTAGTGCGGGTAACCGGCTGGTGTTCCCTGATCTGTGGCGGGCTGTTCTGTCTGTTGCTTGGCCTTGGGGGGAAGGCTTTGCTGGGTTGGTTGACCAATATCCCGGAGGTTGCAGAACAAGCGTCTGTTTACCTGCCCTGGCTGGTAGCCATGCCGCTGATTGCTGTTTGGTGTTTCTGGTTGGATGGCGTCTTTATCGGCGCGGTCAGAACCGATATGATGCAGAGCACGATGCTGATCGCCACGGTTCTGGTGTTTCTCCCGGTCTGGTTCCTGTTTCGTGATATGGGAAATCAGGGCCTGTGGCTTGCTTACACGGTTTTTATGGCCGCCCGGGGCCTGGGACTGATCTGGGTGTATCGCCATTTTAGTAACAACGATGTCTGGTTTGCAGCCCGACATGACCTTTTATGAGGAGCTGGTTTGAAAGACTGGTTTAACGTTTGATGTCAGACATGTTGCTTGAAGAGAACGCTGGCACTATTGAAGTACAGCATGAGCTGGATACCTGTGGCCTGTTCTGTCCGGAGCCGGTGATGCTGCTGCATAATAAAATCAGGGATATGGCTTCCGGTGAGGTGGTTCGGGTATTGGCGACTGACCCTTCCACGAAACGTGATATCCCCAAATTCTGTAATTTTCTGGAGCACCAGCTTCTTCAGCATCAAGAGACGGATGCTGTTTTTTCTTACTGGATCAGAAAGAAAAAGGTGGAACTGGTTTAAGTGCCCCTTGAAAATATCAAAGGGCACCACGGAATCGGATAGGCTTAAGCCATTGCCGTCAGATCTTCAGGCAATGGTGCCAGGCTATTAATCAGCGCGTCAGCAGCACTGCTGGCGGCGGATTTTGCGCCGCCTTGATAATGCTCTCTAACCATTGCATCACTGCGCTCCAGACCCATTGCAAGGGCAGTGCTGTCTGAGAGTGCTGGATTGTCTGCCTGCGCCTGTGTTTTCAGTGACAAAATCTGGGCAGCTTTCAAGTAAGACTTCAGGTGTTTCTCCGTGTGGTGCGTGATGATTGAAGCCAGCACCATTGCTTTTGTGGTCATCTCAGATACAGGGTGGGATAACGCCTGAATTAATTGCTCCATTTGGTCTTCTGGAACGTTGCCCTGTAAAGCGCGGGTCAGGTTTTCCTTATTGGTGAAATGCTGTTCTAAATCACTGGATTTATTCAGAAGTTCTTCTCTTGCCTGGCTGAAAATCTCAGGATTAGGGTATTTGAAATGAGCAGAAAAAGTGGCCAGGTCTCCAGCTGTTTCAAGCTTCAGTTTCATAATTTGTGCCTCGATACGGCCTATATCGCCACCTGATGTTATCTGATTCTTTAACAGCATCAGTGCATCTTTAACGCGTTGCTGCTTATCTTCCTGAAACCACGCTTCGATTTGCTGTTCTGCAAAGCCCTGCCGTTCAATGCCCATGCAATAAGAACCTGACTCGGACTTGATCTGATTATCTTCCCTTGAAATGGCTCCCAGATCTCTTTCCAGTGCTTCTAGTGTGGGTTCTTCACTTGTTGCACCTGATGGATCCTCAAGCAGAAGGACTTTTTTGAAAATATTATTTTGAATGTTACAAACTTGCTGAAGTTTTGAAATACCCTCAATACTGGCAAGATTACACTGGGCCAGAGCAAGAGCCGCGAAATTACGATTATCCTGCTCTATGCAGCGGTCACTGTCGTCAGCGTTATGAGAAGGGGCAATACCCCTGAAAAGATCAAAGATTGCATCTATCACGTAAAGGTTATCGCTTAACAGGCTCTCTGCCTTTTTTAATCGGTCTGAAAAAACATCCTGGAGTGTTTGAAGTTCCGGGTTTACGGCGGCTTTCTCAGTCTGGGTATTTTCTGTGGTACTGACAGGTGATTTCGCCCCTGTTAATGGAGTTGGTATGAGTTGCGCAGAAGATGAAATCATTGTTGGTTCTCCTCAAATATATGGCATTAATTGGTGCGAGAATTTCTATTTGATTGTTTGCATGCAGAACAATGCTGTGAGTATGACCAGTCAGACATTAATTAGTTCCGGCTGAGTTTTTGCAGGAAGAAGCCACTTCTCAGAGATGATGTACCATTGCTATATGCTGCAAGCACCGCAGCAGGGGTAACTTTTCGTCCCTGCAATGGCTTGTTGCCCCAAAAAGCATCCTCAAGACATTGGCCAATAAATACTGCGATTTGACCTGAAAATGATTATCAGGTTCCACTCATGGTGTGTCAGGGTGAGCTGAAGCTTATATATTGACTTGCAAAGACTGCGCATCCATCAGGAGAATCACTGATAAAGGCATTTTCTCGTTTAAACAGTAAACAATCCAGTACACTGTCTTCGGAGCGGCATTGTTCAAACCATGAGCCTAAAGCCTTACGCAGATTGCTGCCTTCAGGAAAATTCTTAAGGTATTCCAGTACCTGATCTTTATGGATCTGTCGTTCATTAACAGGCTGGCCGGTGATACAGCAGTGTGCCAGGAAGAAAAAATGGATTTGAGATTTCTGAAATGAGCACCTGAGGGTTTGGATGGATTGCCATACCTGTGCTGCCGACACTTTTTGATGGTCAATTGGTAGTTCAAGCTGCATAGCTATGAATTGCAGAATACATTGCAGGCGACGTTGCTCTTCTTTGACCGGTACGCTGTTTAAGATTTGCCAGGCCTGGTGAATGATCTCCTGAGCCTCTTTGATGGCATTGTACCGTTGAGATTGAACCAACCTTTGTATCAGGTATTCGGCTTGCTTTAACGAATAATTCCCGAGGGCTTTATTAAACGCTGATAATACTTTCTGGTTATCCAGATAGCTGCCATTCAATGCTCTTTCATTCAATGCCAGCAGAGCATAAAAAATAGCGCTTTCGAACAACCAGCCACCGCGTTGAAAGTCCTTGACCACCGCATCCGGTGTAACCGGCTGGCCAGCTAATGGAAGGCCTTTCAGGCAGCATTCCGCTTTGAAGCGCACTAACCCCAGTTTGCCTTCCGGATTATCCGGGAAAGCCGTAACGACCAGATCCGGGATGAGCTGCTCGCCATTTAACGGCAGGCTCCTGAGACAGCAATCTGCTTTGAAGCGCGCTATGCCCAGTTTACCTTCCGGGCTATTCGGGAAACCCTGAACCACCTCATCCGGTGTGACCTGCCTGCCATTCAACGGCACGCCTCTCAGGCAGCATTCTGCTTTAAAGTGCGTTAACCCCAGTTTGCCTTCCGGGCTATCCGGGAACTTCTTGACCACCGCCTCCGGTGTAACCCGCCGACCACTTAACGCCAGACCCTTCAGGCAACATTCTGCGCTAAAGCGTGCTATCTCAAGTTTGCCTTCCGGGCTATCCGGGAAAGCCTTAACCACTGCCTCCGGGGAGACCAGCCGACCATTTAGCGTCAGCCCCTTCAGGCAACATTGCTCTTTAAAGCGCGCCAGCGCCATTGTTGCTCTGGCTGTCTGATAACCCTGAACTACCGCCTCCGGTGTGACTGGCAGGCCATTGAGCATCAGGCCCCTCAGGCAACATTCCGCTTTGAAGAATGCCAGCCCCAGCGTGCTTTTCGGACTATCGGGGAAATCCCTGGCCGCCTCATCCGGCGTGACCTGTCGGCCATTCAACAACAGGTTCTTCAGGCAGCATGTGGTTTTGAAGCGTGCTCTTGCCAATTTGCCTTCCTGAGTATCCGGGAAACCCTTAAGCACCAGGTCCGGAGTGACCTGTCGACCATTCAACTGCAGGCCTGCCAGACAACATTGTTCCTGAAAGCGCGCAAGCTCCAGGGTTGCTCTGGCTGCCTGATAATCCTTGACTACCGTTTCCGGCGTGACCGGCTGGCCATTCAACGAAAGGTTTTTCAGGCAACATTCCGCTTTGAAGCGAGCTATTCCCAGTTTGCCTTTCGGGCTATCAGGGTAAGCCCCGGCCACTTCATCCGGCGTGACCGGCAGGCCATTGAGCAACAGGCCCCTCAGACAACATTGTTTTTTGAAGAGCGCGAGCTCCAGTATTGCTTTAACTGCCTGATAATCATTGACTACCTCATCCGGCGTGATCGGCTGGCCATTTAACGAAAGGCCCCTGAGGCAACATTCCGCTTTGAAGCGTGCGGGCTCCAATATTGCTCTGGTTGCACGATAATCCCTGGCTACTGTATCCGGTGTCACCTGCTGGCCATTCAATGGCAGCCCCTCCAGGCAACATTCCTCTTTGAAGCGCACTATCCCCAGCTTGCCTTCCGGACTATCCGGGAAACCCTTGACTACCGCATCCGGTGAGACCTGCTGGCCATTCAACGCCAGGCTTTTCAGACAACAGTCTGCTTTGAAGCGGGCCAGCTCCAGTGTTGCCCCGACCGACAGATATTCCCTGACCACTGTATCTGGTGCGACCTGCTGGTGGTTTAACGGAAGGCCTTTCAGGCAACATTCCGCTTTGAAGCGCGCCAGCTCCAGTGGTGTCCTCGCCGCCTGATAATCCATAACCACCTCATCCGGTGTCACCAGCTGGCCATTTAGCGGCAGTTTTTGCAGGCAACATTCCGCTTTGAAGCGGGCCAGCTCCAGTGGTGTACCGGCTGCCAGAAAATCCTTAACCACTGCATCCGGTGTGATCTGCTGGCCATTCAATGGCAGACCTTTGAGGCAGCAGTGTTGCTTAAAGTGCGCTAGTTCCAGTATTGCCCTGATCGCCTGAAAATCCTTAACCACCTCAGCTGGTGTGACCTGCTGGCCATTTAACGGAAGGTCCCTCAGGCAACATTCCCCCTTGAAGCGCGCCAGCTCCAGTCTTGCCCTGATTGCCTGATAATCCCTGGCCACCGCATCCGGTGTGACCTGCTGGCCGCACAACGTCAGGCCCCTCAGGCAACATTCTGCTTTGAAGCGCGCTATCCCGAGCCTGCCTTCCGGACTGTCCGGAAAAGCCTTGACCACCGAATCCGGCGTGACCTTCTGGCCGAACAATGCCAGGTCCTGCAGACAACAATGTTGCCTGAAGCGTGCCAGCTCCAATGCTGCCCCGATTGCCCGAAAATTCTGAACCACCGTTTCCGGTGTTACCCGCTGACCATTCAACAGCAGGCCGTTCAGGCAACATTCCGATTTGAAGCGTGCTATCGCTATTTTGTACTTATGATTTCGACCTGGCTTGCGGTTGAATTCCCGAATGACCTGGTCCGGGGTGACTTTTTTATCATCATAAAGAATGTTCTCTAAGCAGAGTTTTAGCAGGAAGAAACCACCTCTAAGCGATGTGGTGTCTCTTCCATAGGCTGTGAGCACATCAGCCGGGGTGATTTGGCGTCCTTGTAATGGTTTTTTTTCCCAGAAGGCGTCTTCAGTACATTTGCCATGATCCGGGGGGGGAGCTGTGCCTCTACTGTAAGATGGATGGTTTGCAACTTTTTTACCGTTAAAGGCCCTTCCGGGTTGGTCAGTAAACCGGCTTGAGCCAACAGGTCGGTTATACCGGCCAGCAGGTTTTGGGTGGGATCTGGTTGATGCTGTGGCTGGCAAAATAAACCCTTCACGCCAAGACAATAAATACCGTCATTGGACTTCGAAATAGCGGTTAGGTTCCGTTTACGGTGTATCAGGGCAAGCCGGAAACATGAGACAAGACCCGTTCCTGATTGCATGGCAATCATCTTGCGTAACCAGAAATTTTCGGCAGTGGAACTTTTTTCTGGGCCAGGGCTCAAAACAACCTGGAATAAAAGACAAAGGTTGACTTATGCATCAAGCCGCTGATGTTTCGCTCCAGCTAAAATCATTTATTCTTAATCCTCAAATAGATGATTCAGATATTCCATTTGCTTTTTTCGGTTTCAGGAAGGTGCATGTGCAGGAAGTACGTAACCAACCGGATACCTGTTATTTGCCAGCACTTCCTGACAAAGCACTGGAACTCATTGCCCGGCAGTTGAGTTTTTCTGATTTCGTCAATTTCAGTGCGACGCATACACGCCATGTGTCGTGCCTCCGGTCAGATTCCCTGATTAAAGAAATTTTTGACCGCGATACATCCATGACATTGCTGCTTGTGGAAAGGGCGAACAACAAAGCGAAATGTTACCTGGGCTGCCAGCGGTGGAATGACCAGTGGCTCACACCGGATGCCGTGATCGAGGCTTTCCCGGATTGTCCACAAAGCAAGATGGGGGTACTGCACTTCAAGGCAAAATGTTGCCTGAGAGGCACGCTGTTGAATGGTCAGCCGGTCACCCCGGAAGCAGTGGTTGAGGCTTTTCCGGACACTCCGGAAGGCCATCTGGCGCTGGCCCTCTTCAAAGTGGACTGTCACAAGATGGAGCTGTCGCTGTATGGCCAGCCGGTCACCCGGGAAATGGTGGTTGAGGCTTTCCCGGATACTCCGGAAGGCCAGCTGGAGCTGGTGCACTACAAAGCAAAATGCTGCCTGAGAGAGGAGTCGCTTTATGGCCAGCCGGTCACCCCGGAAGAAGTGGTTGAGGCTTTCCCGAATACTCCGAAAGGCAAGGTGAGGAGAGCGGGCTTCATAGAGGGATGTTGCCTGAGGGGCCTGCCGTTGTATGGCGAGCCGGTGACACCGGATGCGGTGGTCAAGGCTTACACGGATTGTCCGGATGGCAAGATTATGATAGCGCGCTTCAAAGGGGAATGTTACCTGCATGGCCTGACGTTGAAGGCGGTTTGAGCAAGTTTGTAGTAGCGGTAGTGAGCAAACTTATACCAATTCCGCCTTCTAAATATGAGATCGAGCAAGTCATTTTGGACAGCTGGGCAAGGCGGAATGACGAGTAATAGCAGGGCTATTGCGAGGAATTCCAACGAAGACCAGCTGTTCAAAATGGCTGCGCAGTTCATATTTAGAAGGTGGAATTGGTATTACACAACCGGCCTTCAAGTGAAGCGCGGGGCCGGATTACAGTGTTTTATGCCGCCACACTGTGCACTGGGCAACCGAATGCTGATATTTCCGGGCTGTTTCCCTGATCACAAACGGGAGATCGACGGGGGGGCGTACCTCTTCAAAATGTTTGCTCAACGCTCTTTGCAGTCCGGTATAGGTGTCCAGGGCTTCACCATTTTCACGGATGCCTCCAAGCCAGTTCTGCCGGGGCGTATACTCTTCCAGCCAGGTATAGGGCGAAGTGATCACGAGGATGCCGCCGGGGCGTATGCGCTCATGAATCATGTCCATAAATTGCGCGGGGTTATTCAGGCGATCAATCAGGTTACCAGCAAAAACAAGATCATAGTCGTTAAACATGGGTTTCAGGTTGCAGGCATCCCCCTGGGTAAAGCGGATACGGCTGGTATCGATATCATCCAGCCCCATCTCCGTGGTATCGGCAATAAAGTAATCACCCAGTTCGCCTTCTGTGGTCAGGTGGTAGCGTATTTTCCCCCGCTCCTGCAACTCGGCCGCCGCAGAAATGAATCGGGCAGAGAAGTCGATGCCGTCCACATGTTGAAACCAGCGGGCCAGTTCAAAGCTGGTGCGTCCCACTGAACAGCCCAGGTCCAGTGCCCGTGTTCGGGGTGTCTCGCCACTGACTTCATGGCAGAGGCGGGCACAGGCTTTGGGGTAGTTGGGTACATCAAAGTAAGACTCCCCAAAATGGAACGACAGATATTGGGCAACCAGGGCATCGCTCTCATAAGGGTTGCTGGAGGTATTGGTCATGGCACTGGACTCTACGTAACGGAAACCGGCATGCTGGAAGAAGTGGCGGCGAAAGGCGTAGCGGGATTCTTTAATAGCGTAGTTGCCGGTTGATATCCAGCAACCTCCTTTAATCAGGTTGTGTCGTCCATCAAAGGTCGGGGTTGAGAAATCATCGTAGCAGGGGTGGACACGGAAGCCTTCATAACCGTCAATGGGGGTGGTGGTCCATTGCCAGACATTCCCGATAATGTCATATAGTTCTCCGGTTCTGAAGTGGTCAACCGGGCAAGATGAAGACCAGTATTCGAGATTGATATTTCCGGGGGCTTTATCCCACCAGGGCTGGTCAGTACTGATGGTCTCCCTTAGGTGGTACCATTCGGCTTCACTGGGCAGCTGAATCTGTTTGCCGGTCACTTCTGACTTCCAGCGACAAAAGGCCTGGGCTTCATGACAGTTGACGTCTACCGGCCAGTTCCAGGGCATATCGATCTCTGCCAGCATGGTGCGGTAGCGATAACTGTCCCCATCGGGGATCCAGAATTCGGGGTGGCGCACTTTACCATCCGTGTTGCTGAACGTGTTCCAGGCCCAGCCTTCATCCGTCCACCAGCGTTCATTGTCATAACCACCGGCATCAATAAAGGCTTTAAACTCCTGATTGCTCACCAGGTATTCGCTGGCTTTGAAGGGGGCCACCTCAACCTCGCAGCGGCCATATTCATTGTCCCAGCCGTAGAGCGAAGCATCGTAATCTTTACCCAGGCGAAGTGATCCTCCGGGCATCTCAATCAGGCGGTTTTCCGGTGCAGGCCCTGTGTTTGCACAGTGTTGCCAGTAACTGTGTGGCTTGACGCAGGCGATTGGCAGCTGACGAATCAGTACTGATGAGGTTTCCAGGTGAATGCGTTCATGTTCAATGCCCATCAGAATGATCCAGGCCTGACTCTCCCAGTTGATGGGTATCTCCAGTGGCATGTTCCGGATGAAACCGGAAACCAGTGCCCTGACTTTACTGCGGTAGTCGCGGACCTGTTGCACGGTTGGCCATTGGTAATTGTTGTCGTCCAGGTCATCCCAGGACATTTCATCCACACCAATGGCAACGGTGGACTCAATATAAGGGTCAACTCGTTCCGAGATCAGTTTTGCGGTGATCAGTTTGTTCACAAAAAAAGCGGCAGTGTGCCCGTAATAGAAAATCAACGGGTGACGAAGGGGTATTGCCTTTTTGTACCAGGCTTCCTGGCAGGCCAGGGTTGCAAACAGCAGCTCATATTGGTCAAACGTCTGGTGGAAATAATTTAATAACTCCTGTCGTTTGTTCTCAGGGCTGCCGTCATTTAGAACTATAGTTCGTGTTATTTTTTGGGGATGATCGTCCGGGGTGACACTGTGGTCTATTTGACTCGCAGTATTCTCAGCCACGTTTCCTCTCCTGAATGTTGGTGTGTGGGGCGTTGAGCAATCAGTTAGCCGTCAGCAGAACCAGCACTAAACAGTATGGTGTGCTTCATTAAAGAGAAACAGCATATCCATGACTTATTGCTGTTAAACGATAGTGTACGGAGCAAATGAAATAGGTGATCATACTTCCTGATTTGTCTTGCTACTCCCTTCAGGCTCCCGGTACATGGTTTCAATGAGTTTGACGTGCACAATCTTCGTTCACGCTGAGCGGAGTCGAAGGGTGCTTGGCACGATCTATCAGAGTCCGAAGTTTTCGCCCTTCTTGCCGGTGTGGATAGTTTGCCTATACAAGATGCTGTCATTGCACAAGATGCCTGATGATAAATTGTGGGAGTATTGCTGCCTAGGAGCCTGTCCGAGAATAGCGCCCGTAGCGAGGATGGCAGAAAATTGAGGATAAAAAGTCGGAAATTTTTAGTGAATAGTGGTTCTATTTGCTAAAAATTTCCGACTTTTTAGACTAATTTGCTGCCACCGCAGTAGGGTAGTCTATTCTCGGACAGGCTCCTAGCAATCATCCAGATTTTATGTGGACAATGTTGTGGATAAGCCGTTAGGTGATCAGGGAGAGCATCAGGTCAGACAGCTTTACTGATATCGACTGTTTTTTGACCACTCTCGCAGCAGCTAACCCAGTCAGAAAAGGTGCTCTATATTCTTGCACAACAACTTTCCGAGGCTGCGTAACAAGTTGCCCGAAAATTTTTCCAATATCAAACAATTTTGGACAAGCTTTTTCTCTACCTCACTCCCGGGCAGGCTCAAGACCCCATTGAGCGAGAGAAAGCACTGCAGGCACTGGATCCCATACAAAGCGACAGCGGTGTAGTGATTCCCGATAACGTCATTATTGAGTTGATCGAAGCGGCCAGATCGGGCACCGCTGACTATGATGCCCTTCGCCAGCGAATGGACAAGGCCATCAGCAAAGTGATCCTGAGCCAGACCATGACCACGGATGATGGCAGCAGCCGCAGTCAGGCAGAAGTACATCAGGAGGTTCAGGAAGCAGTTATCAATTGGTTAGTTATTCTATTCGAAAGCATATGATTTAGTGCTTATGTATGAGGAACTATTCCTAGCATACCCTGTCCTATAAATCGAATATTTAATTTAAAGCGGTAAATTATGAATGTATCTAATTTAAGTAACGCTTCAAGCTTACCGCCTGCCTATGAAGCTGTTATGGCAGAGACATTAGGTCCAGAGGTTAGCCGATTTATTGAATCCAAAGGTGGATATGCCACGGAATTACAGAGCAAAAATTTGCTCGATTATTTGATCAAGGCACATAATGCTCGGCACAGTCAAAACTACTGCTTATCTCGCGGATCAGTGACTCAAGAGACTTCTTCTGGCAGTGTATCAGTTGCAGAGAAGACGCGACAGAAAATACAACAGAAATATCCAGATATGGATAGCAAAATTGCTGAAATTTCAAGTTGTATATCCCATGGTAGGGACGTGTTGAAAGAGGTTACACGAAGAAACTTGATCTTTTTGCGTAATCTTGTTGAAACATATGTTCAGCAGGAGTTAATTAACGTAAACAACAAATGTGACCGTTTTAAGGATCTTGATCCGTACGCTTCTAACGCATGTCTGAATGTTGATGATTATCGAGCAGCGGATAACCCAAAGAATGCAAAAGAACTATTAATGGATGATTTAGATATTCCTTCTTTTCGTTGCGGGGATAATCAGGCTAAAGCGAGAATAGAAGCCTTATTCAAAGCAGCTCTTGGTATCGAACTATCATAATTGGCCGCTTTTATCCTCCTTATCATTCACGAAGCTTGTTTTAAATGGCTGTGACCTGACTTAATCGCCGGGTCAACAATTTCAGTTATTCGAGTGCTGAAGCCGTTTTAATATTTACTTTTTGTCATAGTAAGCTGGGGCCAAGTCTTTCATTGTGCGGATATCTTTACTTATCACTAAAACGTCAATTGTTGTCCATAATGAAGGACCTGACCCTGATTTTTGACACTGGTTTTTTTTGATCTGTTCAAATTAACCAAGATAATCATAGATTACTCGACACTGTTATTAGCCCCTCACTTTTCATCAGCCAACCTGCGAAAGCCCCCATTATTAATTACCAAAAGCCGAAGCCCGGTAAACCCAGAGAGGTTGAGCCGCCAGAAGTCAGCCTGTAGGCACCGGACGCTACTTCCGAGGTTGATCTACCACTAACGATTTCAGAGATAGCATAAGTAGTGGGGTGAATGGAGCAAACATTACCGATGCTTGGCGATGGAGGAGAAGAGTACAGTCCTGGCTGTGACTGAACTGGTGCTGTGCGGATGGAACCAGTTCCCGAGTAAGGCGGAGGTGGTTCTGACAGGAACCGAACAGACTCTGTAGGGTTGCAACCAATTCCCGGGTAATGCGGAGGTTCAGCCGATAGTGGTTCCTGTTTATGTTGCTGCCCAACTGCAAGAGGGGCCAGTTCGGTGGAGGTGGTGATTTCTCGATCACGAAGCTTAATGTAATCGCAGTCATCGGAGCAGCAATTTACACAAAGACACACGGAGAAAGAAAAGCAAACGCCAACAGACAGGCCGCCGAAGACACCAATGACAGTGCTGGCAATTGTGCCTGCAGTATTATAGCCTACAACACCACCAATAGCAGCACCTCCACCGGCAGCCAACGGTGTAGTGATGCCACACGCAAAGCGATCTTGTTTAATTCGCTCACAATTAAGGGTGTAGTCACATAACCGGTGAGCCTCAGGTTCTGTTGTCACCGTAAAAGACCTAGCATGAGAGACATTCATATACCTTATTATCCTCAGATTATTTGTTACTTACGATCCATAATTTTTATTAGCAATAATTTTGGCTGCGGGCAGACAAAATATCTGACTTAATTATTCCCAAAAAGTTTCTTATGAATTACCACACTAAAAGATAATTTCCTGTGGCGAAAGATCAGGTTGTTTTTCTCGGAATTCTGAACAGAAGTTAATTGAAGCTTTGAAAAAAAACTGACCAATACATCATTATCAATTATGCCCGTGAGGTTTTCGGTCAGGAGCCCGGTGGCCATATCTCTCCTGCAGGTGCTTATCACAAACCATCGGATTCTTTTCTGGTCATTGATGTAGCCCCGGCAAAGTAAGTAGCTAACCATATGAAATCATATATTTCTGACTCCTTGTTCAGGCACTCTGCTTCGTTACAACTCCGGTCACATAGCTACGGCTATGCTCCCTCCGTTGTGCCTCGCATAGCACCTGCCCAAGTAGCCAGAAATATATGATTCCATATGGCCAGCTACTTATAATTGGGTATGGGTTTCCAGTGATCTATTATTTCAGGCAATGGCAGCCAGGGATGGCAATGTCCATCGCGGTTATGTGCTTGTCAGTGACACTCTGCCAAAATAACAACAGGAATAAAGTAAGTATTTGCGTTGCTGGGACTATTATGGCAGGTACAAAGTTTGCTATGATAGTGCGTTATTTCGCGGGCGGCTGTTTTACCCGTTATGCGGTAGCCTGTGGTCATTCTCCGGCTATTGTCATGGCCGGGATTGTTGCCGAACTCTCTCATCCTTTGCATGAAGGCGGGGGTACTTCATGGCTGTAGTTGCCAAAAAGTCATCCATGATTTTTTTCTCGGATCCAGCTGACCATTACTGTCACCGGGTTCGTATTGTGCTGGCAGAAAAGGGCGTTGCGGTTGACGTTCAGAATGTAAATCCGGAAAACCTTCCTCGGGAGCTTTCCGATCTGAACCCCTACAACAACGTTCCTACGCTGGTTGACCGGGAACTGGTTCTTTATGAACCAAACGTCATGATGGAATATCTGGACGAACGTTTCCCACATCCACCGCTGCTGCCGGTTTATCCAGTCAGCCGCGCCCAGAGCCGACTGATCATGCACCGCATTCAGAAAGACTGGTGTGTCCTGGTGGATACTATTCTGGATCCCAAAACCAAGGAGACACCTGCGGCCCGTGCTCGTAAAGAGTTGCGGGAGAGTCTGTTGGCGGTTGAGCCTGTTTTTGCTGAAATGCCGTTCTTCATGAGCGAAGAGTTTACCCTGGTGGACTGCTGTGTGGCACCGATTCTCTGGCGTCTGCCGTTGCTGGGTGTTGAGCTGCCGAAACAGGGTAAGTCTATTCTGGACTATGCTGAGCGTTTATTTGAGCGTGAGTCGTTCCAGGAAAGCCTTTCTGAAATCGAAAAGGAAATGCGTGAGTAACCTGGCTGGCGGCGTGAAGTGTTTGTCCGGAGGCTGTTATGACAATGACCAGTAGCCGTTCGTATATTGCCAGAGCACTGTATGAATGGATTCTTGATAATGATTGCACACCCTATATTCTGGTGGATGCCTATCGCCGTGGCGTTGAGGTGCCCCAGGAGTTCGTCAAGGATGGTCAGATCGTTCTGAACATCTCGCCAACCGCGGTACGGGCTCTGAATATTGGTAATGATTACATCATGTTTGACGGCCGTTTCGGTGGTCGCGCCCTG
Source organism: Endozoicomonas sp. ALB115 (assembly GCF_049310245.1). Taxonomy (NCBI): domain Bacteria; kingdom Pseudomonadati; phylum Pseudomonadota; class Gammaproteobacteria; order Oceanospirillales; family Endozoicomonadaceae; genus Endozoicomonas; species Endozoicomonas sp. ALB115. Next base: position 55,712 of record NZ_JBLYZG010000017.1, read on the forward strand.
ACGATTACCGTACCTGTTTCGGCATTGATGGCTATTTATGCCCAGGAGAATGGTCAGGGAATGGTCTTTGAGGCGGAACCCATTGAGGAAGAGGTGGAAGAGATTCAGGCAGAAGTGCCGGATGATGAGCCTCCTCAACCACCGAAAAAGCCGGGGCGTTCTCATTTAAAAGTGGTTAAGTAGCCCGTTTCTGATCCAAAGAGCCGCTATGCGGCTCTTTGTCATGATGCTCCGATTAGCCTTTGTACAAAATTTCTCTGTTGCGGCCTAAGCAGGCGACCTTTGAAATTTTCCATCGCCTGGGCAAGCGTTTCCATTTTGTTGCGGATTTCAGTGATGGAATTTTCGGGCAGGGTTTCTTCCGGGGCTGCATTAAGACTTTTCGCACCAGATGGCCTGTTTTTCGAGGCGTCATAGCCGGTGGCTGGCAAACCGGGCTGACCTGAAATTGATTTCCTGGCCATTACTTCCTTGATAAGCGCCAGCAGTTGCCTTCGGCAGTTAAGGAGCTCTATCAGATTTTCACTGGCTGTTTTTATATTGGATACAAAGCAGGTAATACGATCCTGTGCCTGGATAATCAGTTCAAGGTCACATTTGATCAGTGATAAATCCTGTGTTTCCTGATCACTGTCGAAGGTGAATAGTTGCAGTACATCGATGATCTCTTTTTGTAGCGTAAACGCATCTTGCAGTATTTGTTGATGTGTTGAGAATAATGTTGCCAGTTCAAAGACTTTATCACTGAGATTCCGTATCGGCTGTTTTTGTACAGTGATTTTTGTATTTTTATCGATTTTTGACCGCTCTTTTTGTCTGGCCAGATCGGCTTCCACTTTTTTCAGATAGTCAGTGGAGCACACTAAAATACCCCGGCTTCTCTGCATACCCTGAAGTACGACATCAAAAAATTGCTTAATCAGTATCTCGGATCGTAACGACTTTATCTGAACAATCAATAGTGAGTCGTCCGGCGGGTTATTAAGCATCTCCAATACAAGGGTATTGGCCTGTGATAGCTGACCACTCCCAAAATGTCGCCATGCCATGTTCAGTGAATCCTGTGAGCCAATTTCGATGTCCAGAGAAGCGATGTCTTCATCAACGTGATCACTACTGGCACTGCAGGGTGGTTGATGATTTTCCCCTGAGGTGGATTCTTCGCTGTCAGATTCATCGGGTTCCACAGTGTTTTGGTTCTTTTGTCCTGAGGCTATTGTTGACAGTTTGCGATTGATAATGGATTCTAATTTTTTCTGTTCCCTGGCATTATTTTCCTGCTCTTCTTTGATTAAAATATTCCAATACTTTTCTGCTTTGGCATTTTTAATCTCCAGCTCCTGACTGGTCATTTTTTTGAGTCTTTCTAATTGGGGTGACCAGATGGACTGGTAAAAATTGATTTGCTCGGTTGAATTAAATTTTTTCAATATTTTTTCAACATTTTGGTAGAGAATCAGTTGATCCTCTTGATCATAACTATCGTCTTGTTTTGCAGTTAAGTACTGAATTTTCAGCAATATTGTATCAATAAGAGGGTTAAACTGTGTGATGAATTCATAGTCTCTCAAGTCCAGTGTAATGATCAGCTCCAGTGTCTCCAGCAGATTGCTTTCATCGTGGCAATGGGCTATCCACTGTTTGATCAGAGCTTGTATGGGGGCGACATTTCTATCGCTTATAAAGTTTGCAACAAGGCGCTTACAGGAAACCAATATCAATACCATGTTTTTTAAGAATTGTTCTGATATATCGGCGTGCTGTAATGGGTCCAGCAATTCGATGAAGTTGGCTACCAGTTTTTCCAGCTTATGATGTTCTTTGACGGTAATGTATTCTGTTGACTCTTTGGTAAGCAGGGTATTGTGAAATTCTACTAATTTCTGCGTCACCTCCTGTTCAAACAGTAGCTCTTCTTTAATATGAGCCAGTGCAGCAAAACCGAACAGCGTGTTGTAGGTTAACATGGCTTCTTGCATTTTGGTTTTTTCCAGAAAATTGTTTTTTGCCCTGTTTTTGGAGGCGTTTTCGAGTTCGCGGGTAATGATGGGGATATCCCGGGTGGCCAGTTCAATGCTCTGGTCAAGTAACAGAATGGCCCGGACATAAATATTGGTAGCGTTTCTTGCTTTTCTGGGATTGGCATCCTGATATAACTTAATAAAGTCAGCTGACAAAGTGTCAACACGTTGTTTCAGGGTTCGAACAATCTCTACCGCTTTTCTGGTTTGTTTTTTTGCTTCCAGTTTCTCGCTGATTTTGTACTTTGCCTGCAATACCGGGTCTGCACACTGGGTTTTATTACCACTGGCGCTGGCCAGTCTGTATTCCTTACTGTTTCTGGCGACGAGAGAGGTTGTGTCTGTCGTATCGGGTTTTTGCCTGGCATTGTGGGTCGGGAGTTCCTGAATGGGCCTGCCATGATCAAACAGGCATTTTGTCTGGTGATCCATTAACGACTTAAACGTCTCAAAAGACTCAGGCAGTGTCTGCCCCATCAGTGTGGCTGTTTTGCTGTAGGCGTAGGTAAACCAGCTGTGAGTCCATAGTGATTCGGTAGCTCGTTGAGCCTTGATGGCATAGAGCAATGTTTTCAGGCTGGCAGTCTCAAGGCGGTATCGGATAAGATCAAAATGAGGCATCCAGCTATGGAGAAAAGGCGCTTCTGTCTGCAGGTTGCACTGCGGATCAATACGGGAAATCAGGCGAATGGTCATATAAATAGCCGATAGTCCCGCCGCCTCTTCATAATGACTGATATCAGCCCCGTTATCAGTGGCCATTATGTAGGCAATGGCTGATTTTAAAAAGAACGTCAGGGACCGTGGAGTGTCACCTCGGTGGAGGGATATATGGCCCTTGAATGCACAGTTCAGCATTGCCGAGCGTATTGTGGTGATGTCGGTTTTAGCTGATTCAGGGGAATCACTGATTAACTGTGTCGGGGTTAATAAGCTATTGATCTCTTCATTTACCGGAAAATGAAGATCAATCTCTTGCCAGTCAGCGGCAGAAAAATTCTTTTTTTCTATATAATGCCCAGCATTGTGAATATGTTGGGGAATAATGGTCCTGTAATCAGGGTAGATCTCGTCGAACTCGGCAGGAAGAGTGAAGCGCAGCTTATGATATGTCTGGTTGCAGAAAGTCGGGTAGAGTGGCTGCATGGCAAGATTGAATGCTTCAGGAGATCCGGTCCGGGCCGCCAGAATCGCCAGTACAACGGGGGCTTGTATGTGCCATGCACGGTTGACGGTATGCAGGTCCCTGAGTATTTCAGTCATGAATATCGGGTTGTTCGCGTCACAGTGATGAATGATCTTATGCAGTGCCAGAAACAGTATGGATTCTATGTGATTTAACCGCTTTCCTGTTTCCAGTGCTAACAGTGTCGTATCCGAAAAGGCTCTCATGTCAACCGTTATCGGATTCGTCTGGTCGGGTTCCTGAATAACCTTTAACACCTCATCAAATAAACTGTCGCCCAGGTTATCCAGTTTTTTCTTACTCAGGCTATTACTGGTTTTCGGGTTGGATATTATGGTTAACACGATCTGAATTTTTTTCTTGATGCGTTCCTCCCGGTCTGACTCTGTGGTCTCTGCCGGATTCGCTGGTTCGGCTGCTGTTTCTTTTGATGGCGTTTCTATTTCTGCAACACTGTTTACTGGTCTTTCCGGGGGTAGGCTTTCGGTTTGCTGTTCGACAACATCTAAGCTTGGGTGTATAGAGCCCAATGTCTCTTCAGTGATAGCTTGCTGATGAGCCGGTGGTTGACTGGCGTGATGTGGTGGCTGTTTACACTCAGTTTCTTTAACCCGGAAAGGCATAATAAGATAATGTTCAGCCAGAATATAGGGTCTGAAAACGTTAATCAGCCCTGGCGATGGTGAGGCTGAATAATAATGGTCTCCTCCGGAGTGAGCAATAAATAATAAACTGGTTATTCGTGCATCATTCGCGTCGTTATTAAACAGTGCTGGCTGTTTAGCCCTTAGTGTTTTAATCAGATTTGGCGTTAATTGATTGGCTTCATGAATACTGTGCTTATGTTTCTCAATATTTTGTTTTTTGGGATTGACTTTCAGCAAGATAATGGTTGTCCCGGTGACAATAGCCATTATGTGCAATAGAGAGCTCCATCCGTAGTGGGCGGTATCATTGGGATTAGCTGCCGGATCGGCAATGAGTCGGCTCTTCAGCAGGTCATGGATGGATTTGCCCGGCTCCGGAAGGATCAGAGTATTCAGTTCCTCGTACTCAGGGGCGCTCAATCCGGCGTTGAGTGCACAGCCTATCCAGCAGTGGATTATATGCCTTACCATGTCAGGACGGATAACAACCTGCTCATGCGCAGTATTGTGGAGCGAGGTGCCCAGCAGAACATTATAGGTTTTCAGGAAGTTGGTTGCTGCTGCTCTGTTTTTATTCAGTCCACTGGCCAGGGACGCGTAAAAACAATTGCCATCTTTTGCCGTATTTTCCAGATCAAAATCATTTCTCAGTAAAATCATCAGTTCATTGAATGAGTAGGCCGTTTCATGCCTGCATTTATCGGACGAAAGAATATTGATCAACGCCCTTTTTTCCTGGGATCTGGAATGTTTTAGCTGATAGGGTGAATCAAAAAAGCTGTGATATAGCTGATCAGTAGAGTAGATGTTCCTGATTAAAGTAATTGCTTCAACAAACCCACTATTCAGTGCCTTAAAGGGTTCTGACTTATGTAAACCCGGATTTTTTGGGTGATAGTAAAGGGTGAAAACGTGCTTCTCTATTTTTGAAAGAGTTATTGCGCTATTGAGTATGACTCTCAGTTTTTGATTGTCTTCTGTCGTTGTGATTAAGTTGTCATGAAGTTTTGTCAACGACAAAAGGTCGAGAGCCAGATAACCCATTGTCGACAAAACAGGAATAGTACCTTTGTACTCTGTGCTTATATGGGTGGGGATTTTGATGACATAATCATCCCGGGTGAGGTCCAGTTGTTTCATCCATGTGGTTTTAACCGAGCATTCAATTTTGATCCAGGGTTTTCCGGTATGAAACAGGGTTAACTGCCCTGATAAAGGTGATAGCTCAGCATTATACGGTTGGTTACCAACAAGACGGAGGTTCGGGCTACAGTCTTTCCAGGGGAAATCTTCGCTAAACACAATTTGTTGCAGTCTTCGATTGAGTTGAATAAGCAGATTGTTGGTGGTTTTTTCATCATTCAACAGTATATCAATATCATTCACATTTTCATTGATACAAGTGTGTAGCAGGTCAATACCACAGGAACCAAAAATAACCAGTTGCTCCGGATGATCACAGTGAAAGTACATGATTTCCGTCAGCACTTCAAAGAAGATAGTCCGCTTGGTTGCTGCCAGAGAGGGTTGTGTTATTTTTGCCGCACTGGCTAACGGCAGGTCTTTTTGCGCGATTTCCGGGGGAGGGCTCGATGCTGCTCCATGCTCAGAAGTTGCTTGAACGGGTGAAGCAGGGTTTATTTCTTCGATTTTATAGCCGGTTAGCGGTTTTTCCAGCGAAGTATTTAACGGTGGCGTCTGATGATTTAATTGTGTCTCAACAGTATCGGTGCGAGCAGTACCGCTGGTGTTGACCCCGGTTAATAACGTTGCTGTTGACGCTGCATTATTTGACCCATTTGATACCTGCATTGTGAGACCTTGCCAACTTTACTTATTTAAAATACCTGAAAGGTCTAATCATAGCAGTGCAGGAAGGGGTAGTGACGAACTGGCAAGATTGGTAAAAAATAAACCCGGATGTTGAAACTCTCTGTTAAAGTTCTCAGTGCAATTGTCCAAAGCAGAATAGGAAGAAAAATGAAGCTTGCAATTATCAGTGGCAGTCATCGATTGGAATCCCAGAGTGAGCGGATCAGTCAGGTTTTGGCGAACCGTGTGCTTGAGCTTTCTCTGTTTGACTCGGTTGAGATTTTATCGCTGGCGGGCAACCCGCTTCCCCATTGGGATGAGTCTATCTGGCGTGGTGATGAGCAGTGGCAGGCCAGACTGGCACCCTGGAAACAAAAATTGCAAGAGGCGGATGCGCTGATTGTCGTGGCACCGGAGTGGAGCGGCATGGTACCGGCCGGGTTGAAGAACTTTTTTCTTCTCTTTGGTACCGCTGAGCTGGGCCATAAACCCGCATTGATTACTGCGGTTTCTGCCGGGCAGGGTGGGGCCTATCCTGTGGTGGAACTTCGTACCAGTAGTTACAAAAATTGCCGTATCTGTTATCTGCCTGATCATGTGATTGTCCGTCATGTCGGGCAGGTGTTCACTGGAGAGGATCCTGAAGGGGACAAACATTTGCAGGATCGGGTGGATTACTGCCTTAAACTGTTGAAGGCGTATTCAGCAGGGTTACAGCACGTCAGAGACAGTGGGGTTGTTGATCACAAGACATTCCGCAATGGCATGTAGCTGTGATACTCGGGAGACTGTTTTCGACAGCCTCCCGGTTCCCGCATTGCCTTATCATAGAATTCAATGGCTATCTCCCGCCTGTTTGAATTTCCTTTTTTTATAGAACTATTTAAGCCAACGTGTAGTCCACTATTTGGTCTGGGGTTGATCGGTGGTTGCTGTTTTTCATTTTTCTACAAAGGCATCTAAAGCTGATGATCAGCCTCCGGGTACACGGTTTCAATGAGTTTGACGGGTTGTTGTGCCCCCGCACTCCGTTCGTCCTGAGCCTGTCGAAGGGCGGGAACTCCGGACTCTCGCTAAGGCCGCTTTTCTACACCAGACCAGACAATGAGGTGATCTATGGAATCAATTAGCAGGTTTTTTGGATTGTCCTCCTATCAGCGATTTGATCAACCCGGTTCTGCCAATTCCAGAGCAAGCTATGCCAATCCCTACAATGAGCCCGAACCACTGGCGGCCTGCAGGGTCGGTGATCTCGGCCGTCTGGATAGGGAACTGCAAAAGCACAGATCTATTGTTTACCAGGATTACCGATCCAAAAAAACCGGGGATATCGTTTCCTTGCTGGTTATTGCAGTTGCTGGAAGTCATGTTGAGCTGGCTCGACTACTGATCGATCAAGGGGCTTATGTTGACTATGTCACTAAAGATGGGTTCACGCCGCTCAGGTATGCTGTGCAAGCAGGTCATGTTGAGCTGGCCCAGCTGCTGATCGGCAACGGGGCTTGTGTTAACCAGACTGGTAACAAAGGGTACACGCCGCTCTATGATGCTGCGACAAAAGGGTATGTTGAGCTGTCCCGTCTGCTGATCTACGAAGGGGCTGATGTTAACCTGAAAACTAAAAAGGGGTTCACACCACTCTCTAATGCTACGGAAAAAGGGCATGTTGAGCTGATCCGGCTGCTGATCGACAAAGGGGCTGATGTTAACGTGGCTACTTATAAGGGGACTACGCCGCTCTATTTTGCAGTTCAGGAAGATAATGATGAGGTGGCCCGGCTACTGATTAGCAAGGGGGCTAATGTTAACCTGAAAACTAAAAAGGGGTTCACACCACTCTCTCATGCTGCGGAAAAAGGGTATGTTGGGCTGATCCGGCTGCTGATCGACGAAGGGGCTGAAGTTAACGTGGCTACTTATAAGGAGACTACGCCGCTCTATTTTGCAGTTCAGGAGGATAATGATGAGGTGGCCCGGCTACTGATTAGCAAGGGGGCTAAGGTTAACCTGGCTACTGAAGACGGGTCCACGCCGCTCTCTTTTGCTGCGGAAAAAGGGTATGTTGGGCTGAGCCGGTTGCTGATCAACAAAGGGGCTGATGTTAACCTGGCTACTAAAAAGGGGGCCACGCCGCTCTTTTATGCAGCTCAGAATGGTAACAATGAGATTGTCAGACTCTTATTAGCTAATGGAGCAGACCCAGAGAAAAAATTGAAAATATTGAACTTGGGGCGTTATTCTTTCACCAAGGCACCTCGTAGTGCCGCCCTGGTCAATCGCGGAGACAAAGAAACTGTGGAAATGATAGAAAAAGCCATAAAAGAAAGAAAAATCCATTCATCCAGTGAATGCTCATCACTGCGTGCTGGTCAAAATGCTTCTTACGGTGCAATTCGATAAGCTGGCATCAGTTGTGTTGACCGGCTTCCAGCTCATCAAAAAAACATACCAATCGAAAGTTCGATTGGTATTTCTCTTGATTATTGAACGTACTCAAACACCTTTACAACGCGAGACACTCCGTAGGTATTGGCGGCAATCGATACGGCCTCCTGTGCCATTTTGGGAGTAATGAGTCCCATCAGATAAACCGTTCCCTGTTCTGTATTGATTTTGATTCTGTCAGCGACAACGGCTTCATTGGTCACCATTGCGGTTTTGATTTTGGTGGTTAACCAGCTGTCGTTACTTTGCACCAGGATATCGGCGTTCGGGCCAATTTCCAGCTCATTGTAGACTTGACGGACCTTTTCCACCCTCTGTGCTGTCTGACCAGCCAGCCTTTTCAGGTTTGCGTTGGGAACCTGGCCAATAAGCAAGACAGTACCGTTAAAGCTGATCACCTTGACTCTTGACCCTCTCAGGGCCGGATCTGCCTTGTTAATGTTCACGGCAGTGACGGTTTCAATGGTCTGGTCATCTACCCAGGACCCCCAGGTCCGTTTGCTGTTATCAATGTTGACAGGCTCTTCGTTAACGGAGTCAACCAGCGCGGCGCAACCACTTAACAAGGCCAGTAATCCGGTGAGCAGACAGGTGGAGAGCGCAATGCCGATAGGTTTCATGATTACCCTCATGCAAAGTGAAAAATTAAGGTTTGCCAGGTTATTCAGCGGAAAACAGGAACTCATCAATCAGATCGCACAGGCAATGAATAACCAGGGTATGCACTTCCTGTATGCGCTGTGGGCTGATGTCGGGCACCCTGATTTCCACCTCTTCCGGCTGGAGCAGACGCGCCATGTCGCCGCCGTCCTTGCCGGTCAGGGCGATCACCTGAATGTTCCTGTCATGGGCGGCCTGTATGGCCTGAACCATGTTGGGGCAGTTGCCGTGGGCTGAGATGGCTAGCAGTATGTCACCTTCATGACCCAGTGCCCGTATCTGTTTAGAGAACACTTCGTTGTAACTGGAATCGTTAGCGATGGAGCTCATGGTCAGGCTGTCTGCGCAAAGTGACAGGGCTGGCAGTGCAGGGCGTTCACGATCAAACCGGTTAAGCAGCTCAGAAACAAAGTGCTGGGCATCGCCGGCTGCGCCGCCATTGCCACAGGCCATGATTTTTCCCTCGTTCAGCAGAGATTGAACCATCATCTCTGCGGCGTCGGCAATGAGCGGAGGGAGCGTATCGGCCGAGCGGATTTTGGCGTCGATGCTGTCGGAAAAGTGTTGCGTTATACGTTCATGCATGCCTGAAACCTTGAAATGAAAACCATCCGGTTTTCTTTCTTCTGAAGTCGCTCTTCTGAACAGCGATCAGAAGATTTCTCTGCTTTTAAGATAACTTCTTAAAAAGCACTTTTAATCCATTTTAAGCTGTTTTGCCCTGTGCCGTCATGATTGTCAATGGATATTGCATCAAATCGACAGATCCTGTGGCTGTGCTGGCGGTATTTTTGCAAATAAACGGCGGCGGTCTTGCGAATTTTCTGTTGCTTGGTTCGGTCAATTGAGCTGGCGGCATTACCGAATTGGACATGGCTTCGGGAGCGAACTTCGACAAAAACCAGGGTGGCATGGTCCAGCATAATCAAATCCACTTCACCGGCTTTGCAGGCAAAATTTCTATGCAAAAGGGTCAGTCCCTGCTGCTGCAAAAACAACAGGGCGCTTTTTTCTGCCTCGGCACCCTTTCTGCTACTAAGGTTGAGCTTCCAGGGCATAGAGGGCGGAAGTAGTGGTGGTTGCTGGTTTGGTCACTCTGTTTTTCACAGAGGTGACACGTTCCGGGGTTTTGGGCTTCACGATAGGGAGTGGCGTGAGTCGGCCATTCCTGAATATTTGCCACGAGAGTTCACGACGGACTTTTCCACTCGGAGCAATACTCAATGATCCGGTCATTCCCTGCAGTTGGCTGCCTTGCAGGTTTGCCAGTTGCTGGAGTCTTGGGTAGAGCCTGTAGGCATCGGCACCCAGCGCGTAAAGTGTGCCCAGTTGGCCTTTGGATTGTTGCCACAGGGTATTGATCTGTTGTTCCAGTGGGTCTGGTGTTCCGGGAATTAACCACGGCATAACAGGAACCCGAATACCGTCCATATCCTGATCCTGACTGGTATTGGTGATGCCGGAAAATGCGCTGGAGGTTGCATAGACCGGAATATTGCGCGCGTATTGATAGGCCAGGGCAGGTTTGATCTGTCTTGCTTCCTGAGGGCTGGCACCAATAAAGACCATGTCCACGTCCTGGCGTCGACGAGCCTGAAATCCCAGGTCTTCACCCAGAACACGGTTCAGCTGTCTGGCTCTCGCTTCACTTTGGTCGGTGTGCAACAGGCTGCCGACCAGGGTACTGAACTGGGTTCGCGAGTCAAATTCACCGGAGCCGACAACTTCACCGCCGAGCTCTGCCCATCGGGCAGCAAAAGTGGCGTTGATTTTCTTGCCCCACTCGGTGTTCGGCGTAATGATAATGGCCGTCCTGTGTCCATCCAGTTTGCCTCGTTCAGCGGCCATAATGGCTTCATCTTCTGCCGAGAGCCCAAATTGGTAGAGACCCGCACGATACCCGGCCGGTGTTGCCGATGCGCCATCAACGGACAGCGGGTCGGCTGCGTCCTCAATATAGTTCAGCGCCAGAACCGGGATACGGTTGGTAACATCACTGTTTATCGCTTTTACCCGGCTTTTACTCAGAGGGCCAATAATCAGCTGTGCTCCCTCCTCAATGGCCCGGGTGGCCAGATCGTTGATATCGGTGTCCCGGGTATTATAAAACTGAAGTTCCGGGAGAGGTTCTCCTATACCCATGGCTTCATAGTGAGAGGCCAGCAGGCCGTCTCTAAGGGCTTCACCAACCTTGCTCAGCCTTCCGGACAGGGGCAGTAGAAGAGCGATTTTGTCAGGACGCCTGGTTGAGCTGCTCTTCAGGGTTTCAAAGTCCCCGGGCAGATACTTGTGCGCCGGATGGGATGACCAGTCCCGCTTCCACTGTTCAAGTCCGGCCAGTTGCTGATCCAGGCTGCGACCGGTTTGATAGATTAAGGCCAGGGCCAGCCAGCCTTTCAGTTTTTGTGACTTTTCCTGTTGATACAGGCTATCGAGCCGCTCTGCCGGGACATGCAGGAGCGTCTGCCAGAAACTGTCGTAATGAGGTTCACGTTCTGCTTCTGTCAGGTAGGGGCCAGCCAGCAGCCACTCATCCAGGGAAGCCTGATATTCACCAAATCTGGCATAGGCCAGTGCTTTCAGAGTATGCGCCCGGGCATTAATGGCGGTGCTGTTACTGACAATAACCGCCTCGCGATCAAGCCAATCAAACACCGCCCAGTCCTGACTGTTGATCTGGGCAATCTGAGCCTGCTGAACCGCCAGTTCTGCCTGGATTGGCTTTGGCAGTTGCTGGTACGGCATTTGATCCAGAATCTGCTGTGTGCGGGTCGGTTCCTTACTCATCAGCTCTCTGGTGATGGCAAGCGTCCGGGTAGCTCGCTCCGGGTAACTGAGTCGCGCTGCCTCGGCCAGCTGCTGATCGATGCTTTTGATCGATTTTGCGATTGGCACAAGTGGGCTTTTGGGCTGTGATGAGCAGGCAGTCATCAGTGCAGGAATCAGCGCAGCGATAGCAATGGCTGCCAGCTTTCGGGGCAGGCTGTTACTCAGAGCGGTTGTATAAGTCATCATTTGCAGTCGTGGGCCAGGGGGGCTTTATTAGTAGCTTCGATTGTACACAGGCCATGGAATCGACACTATAGGTTATGGCTATTGTTGGTTCGAATTTATTTAACGTGAGTTCGACGCTCAGAAAGCCATCGGTACACGTTCTGTTAGTGTAGAAACATCAATATGATGCTGTCAGCCCCTTTGGCTTCATGTTCTTTCTCACTTTCGTTACCAGATTTAAGCCTTTCTCTTTCAACCAAGCCACTAACTTTTCTGAAATATAATCCTTATACCCATAGAGCCAGCCGGTTAAATCTTCAATGAGATCTGGTACTGGCTTTCGGTTGTCTGTGTTAGCCGTAGTCAAACAGAAAGTGGGATATGGAACTCGAATTACCGGATGGCGTGATCCTCCACATGCGACGCTGATCATGTTTTTCCCGGAATCACAGGTACTGAATCTGGAGTAAGCGCCTGGAGCAAGGGCAGTTCTATTCTCATCCTGATCATGTCGCCAGGCAGTTACTCGCATTAACGGATCTTAAAATGATTATTGATGGCATTGATACCCGCTCAGTCCGTTACCACAAGCGTTATGTAAAATCTGATATATCGGCCAGCAAACATTCTGAATAGTGTCTACAGTCAAACGCTATGACTCTTTTGGAAAAAGCACCTGTGCCTGCCACTCAGCTTTCTCACCTGCAACAGCTCCAGGCGTTGTTGCATGAACAGAGATCTGTCGCTGAGTTCCTGAAACAGGAAAACGCATCTCTCAAACATCAGCTGGACTGGTTTAAACAACAGTTGTTTGATGAAAAGTCTGAAAAACGGTTGATCGACAATCCGAATCAATTTGCATTTGGCGAGATCCTCCAGGGCGTTGGATCTGAGCAGCCACCAGAAATGGAAACCATTACCTGCGAGCGCAGAAAAAAATATCGACCTGATGGCTGTGTCACTGACCAGGGGTTACGCTTCACAGAAGGCGTACCGGTTGAACTGATTCATATCCCTGCACCTGAAATGCAGGGTAAAAATGCCGACCAGTATGAAACCATTGATTACAAATACACTCACCGTCTGGCGCAGAGGCCAGGCAGTTACGTCATCCTGAAATACCAGCGAGATGTCGTTCGCCACAAGGCAGACCAAACCCTGAGCACGGCAGCAGCACCCTCCGGCCTGTTTGATCGTAGCTTTGCCGATGTAAGTTTTATTGCTGGCACGCTGGTTGAGAAATATCGTTACCATCTGCCTCACCTAAAAGAAATTGAAGGTGTGTTACTTACCAACTGCTTATGAGAGATAACATGGATATTCTTCGGACAGGTTTGAATACAATGTCAATGGGCGATCATATGCCTGTAAACTCTCCCCAAAGTGATAAGGGCTCAAATGCAGGCGAGGGTATATCTATTCCAGAGATGCAACAAAATGCGGAGTCGTCTTTTCTGAAGTCTCGCACAATTGTTAGCGTAAATTGTGAAAATAAAGTTGAACAGCCATTAAAAACGATGGCTGAAGGCAGCCGCAAAGAGGAAGATACTCTAGAGAGGGTACACTCACCCGCTTCATATTATTCGTTAGCCTCCTGCCCTTATCCATTTATCAAGGAGAATGCCATATCTGGATATTGTTTTGACATAGATGGTGTTCAGTATGAAAGCTTAGAGCAAGAAAAAGCTTTTCCCCTTTTAACTGAATCAGCGATCATTGGCGACATTCCTGAAAAGAATAAGACTTTGTATCAACAATGTTTTGAGTCCAGGATTGTACAAATATTGCAAAAAGGTGTTGCAGGTTGTATCTCATACAGGCAAACGGACAAAATACGTAATTGGTGGGGATCTGGTGAGGTAACTCTTGGAGCGAGTTGTCATATGCTAGCTAATTATTTGGCATTCGGGATAAATTATTACGACGATATCGATCGTACCCATGCACAATGGGAGGACTGGTATATGTCTTTGCCAGAGGCAAAAACACTCCCCTTCGACCCGGCAAGCCCCCTAAAGGGCGATATTGTCCAGTTTTGTGAAACCTCTGTTGATGGCGTTGTTAAACCAATACACTCTCAATTTTATCTCGGGAACTCGTTGTATATATCTGCATTTGGTTGTCTGTCAAATATAGCGATTCATAAGCTCGAGGAAAGTATCAGTAGATATAGTGAACAATTCAACACGATTCGCATTGTCAGAAGAGATAAAACAGAGATCGATCCAGTCCCTGAGTGGATTAACTGTCCTCAATCTGACTCATTTTTTCCTTTGATAGCCAGGTTTGTCGAAAGATAGAGTCATATATGGTCTGCCACGCATTGCAAGGAAATGTTTCACATATTCCCTGATCTGTCGTTCACTCAGGTTGTTATGCAGTGGTAGCAATTCCTCACGGGCCAGATAAATTTTACCCAGTTCCGTACGAAGTTCCGGGTAATCTACCCACCCTGTGGTTAAAGTCCTGTTCAAGCTGGAGCCTCTGTTGGCGTCTCGCAATAAGCCTCTATATCGTTCCAGTATTGCTTTTCTATCCAGTCACGGGCGGCTCGCTCCCTGTTATTGGCAGGAATCAGTTTTGCCTGAGGCCGACAGGCATGGAACCAGCACAGAGAGTGTTCAAATAGCGTGTCGAACTGACGGTTATTAATCTGTGATCACAATGCATACCCAGCGGGGCCGGTGGTTAATCATGTCCCGGATGGCTCCCGGAGGGGGATCGATCAGGTTAAGTGGTATCAATTGTCAGGTTTGCTTACTTCTTCGTCACTCAAGTTTTGGTAATGACAAAGTAAGATACTCCAAATGCCCAACCATTGTTGGGTTGTGACAGCTATTCAGGGAAGACAATATGGGTGTTGCTATCAGTGAAGGTTATGTGCAGTTTTCCGGTCGTGATGCTGCATCCTGTATCTACAATACCGGCAAGGGATTGGGCAGGCTTAAAGGATTTGCCTATTGGCTGTTTCGCTGGAAAGTGACGGTGCCGGAATCCGATGTGGTCCAGCAAATCTGGGATTTGCGTGATGCCAGATTTATCAAGTCTTACCTGGGCAGCAGGCGCGTAACATTGGTTGGTGCAAACCACTTCGATACCTTACCAAAGCAACAGTACAACAATAGCTGTGCGGCAAGGTGCCTGCAGCAGGCAGCTTATGAGCTTGGTATAAATCAAATACCCAACAATAGACTCTATCAATTTAATGGTCAGTCCATTCTGGACAGAAGTGCTGAGGCGGCGATTTATGCAATTACCGGCAGGCTTGTCAGTGGTAATGGGGAGTTGCAGCCTGATCTTCTTGGAGACCTGAATAACGGCCCTGCTTCTGGTCCGGTGGGTATCAGGAATGCTACCAGACTGCTTGGGCTTGATAGTCGCTTATATTGCTCATCATGGCTTACCGAGTGGTATTTCGGGCAGAGAGATCCTGTAAGCTGGAGAGAAATTAAAAAATATTGTCCGGTGCATCGCACTTCACCGCCGAGGTTGTGCCGGAATGAGCGGCTGCTTGTACATGTTTGCAATTACTCAATGCTCGGTCTGGATGATCATGGTCTCAAAGTCAGGCGGGATCACTATATTATGCAGCGGCCAGATGGCAGTTGTTATAATCCGGACACAGGAATCAACTACCCTTCCGTGAAAGCCTACGCCAGGCGAACGGGAATAAGGCCCAGTGGTGTTTATATGCTGGTCAGCGATAAAGATTCCTATGCAACACTGCCTACCCTTAAAAGCAGGGCAGGTAATGTTGGAACAGGCAGGGGGACTTTTGCTGCTGGTGGTTAAAACTAAACGCTTCTAATACCTCCTTGTTATCCGGGCAGGAATTTTCGACTCTCCTGCACTCAATCCCAGCTGAGAACAAAAAATATTTCTTTCGCGCCACCAGCCTCCCCGTTCATATTCCCTGACCACCGCATCCGGAGTGACCGGCTGGCCATTCAACAGCAGATTTCTCAGGCAACATGCCTCTTTGAAGCGTGCCAGTTCCAGTGTTGCCCCGACTGACTGATAATTCTTAACCACTTCATCCGGAGTGATCGTCTGGCCATTCAAGGGCAGATGTCTCAGGCAACATTCTGCCTTGAAGCGTGCCTCCTCCAATGTGGCCCTGACGGCCCGAAAACCCTTAACCACCGCATCCGGAGTGACCGGCTGGCCATTCAGCGGCAGCCTCCTCAGGCAACATTCTGCTTTGAAGCGCGCTATCCCCAGGGGTGCCTTGGCGGCTTGAAAACACTTAACCACCAAATCCGGAGTGACAGGCTGGCCATACATTGTCATCCTCCGCAGGCAGCATTCCGCTATGAAGCGCGCCAGCGGCAGTGCTGCCCCGGTTGCCTGATAACCCTTAACCACCGCATCCGGTGTGACCTGTTGACCATGCAACGGCAGTCTTCTGAGGCAACATTGATCCAGAAAGCGCGCTATCGCTAATTTGTACTTATGATTTCGGTCTGGCATCCGGGTGAATTCCTGAATGACCTGATCCGGAGTAATCTTTCTTCTGTTACATCGCATGTTCCGTAAGCAGAGCTTTTGCAGGAAGAAGCCGCTTCTAAGAGAACTGGTGTCCATTCCATAAACGGTAAGTACATCAGCCGGGGTTATTTTACGTTTTTGTAATGGTTTTTTTTCCCAAAAGGCATCCTCAACATCTTTGCCATCCGGGGGAACGGTGGCACCTCCATAATACTGATGGCTGGTGACTCTTTTACCGTTAAAGGTACTTTCGAAGCGGTCAGGAAACCGGCTTGAACCGGCTTGTTGATCAACCCGGCTGGCAGGCCCCGGGTGATAGTAAGCTGAGGCTGTTGCTTGCAAAATAATCCCCTGACTACAAATAACGACATTTGACCTCAATATAACTGTCAGGTTCCATTTATTTTGTGCTGGGGAAGGGCATCAAACATACCACTCTTTGCTACAACAAAAAGTGGTTAATGAGCGGTAGTCTATTTCTTTAAGTATCATTATCGATATTTTAACTGGCGTTACTTTCATGAAATCATGAAATACTTAATGTTAACTGAGATTTTGCAGACAATGGCAGATGAGAATAAAAAAAATCTCGATCGTGCAACCAGCCTCCCCGTTCATATTCCTTAACCACCTCATTCGGTGTGACCAGCTGGCCATTCAACGGCAGACCCCTCAGACAAAATTCCGCCTTGAAGTGTGCCAGCTCCCGGGTTGCCCTGACGGCCCGGTAACCCTTTACCACCTCATCCGGTGTGACCAGTTGGCCATTCAACGGGAGTTGCCTCAGGAAACAGGCCGTTTTGAAGCGCGCTATCCCCAGTTTACCTTCCAGACTATTCGGGAATTGCTTGTCCAGCTCATTCGGTGTGAACTGCTGGCCACTCAACGGCAGGCCTTTCAGGTAACATGCCGCTCTGAAGTACGATAACTCCAATTTGGCCTGAAGTGCCTGATAGTGCTTAATCACTGTATCCGGTGCAACCTGCTGGCCACCCAACGGTAAGCCCCTCAGGCAGCATTCCGCTTTGAAATACGCCATTCTCAGTTTGCCATCCGGACTCACCGGGAAACCCTTGACCACCTCATCCGGTGTGACCTCCTGGCCATTCAACAACAGCCCCCTCAGGCAACATTCCGCTTTGAAACGTGCCAGCTCCAGTGTCGACCTGGCGGTCTGAAAATCCTTAACCACCTCATCCGGCATGACCTGCTGGCCATTCAACGCCAGGCCATTCAGGCAACATTGCTCTTTAAAGTGCATCGCCCCCAGTTTGCCTTCCGGACATTCCGGGAAATCCTTCATCACCTCATCCGGTGCAACTTTATGGCCATTCAACAGCTGGCCCCTCAGGCAACACTCTGCTTTGAAGCGTGCCAGTTCCAGTGGGGCCCTGGCGGACTGATAATCCTTAACCACTGAATCCGGTTTGACCTGCTGACCATTCAACGCGAGGCCCAAAAGGCAACATTGCCCCTTAAAGCTGGCCAGTTCCAGTATTAATTTGGCGGCCTGAAAGTCCTTAACCACCGCATCCGGTGTGACTGGCTGGCCATTCAATGGCAGGTTTTTCAGGCAACATTCGGCTTTGAAGCGCACTAATTCCAGTGTTGCCCTGATTTCCTGAAAGTCCCTGGCCACCTCATCCGGTGTGACCTGCTGGCCATGCAACAGCACCCCCCTCAGGCAACATGTCTCTTTGAAGCGTGCTTTGCCCAGTTTGCCTGCCGGGCTGTCCGGGAACTCCTTATCCACCTCATCCGGGGTGACATGATGGCCATGCAACGGCAGACCTTTCAGACAACATTCTGCTTTGAAGCGCACCAGCTCCAGAGTTGCCCTGGCTGCCCGAAAATCCTTAACCACCGCATCCGGTGTGACATGCTGACCATTCAACGTCAGGCCCCTGAAACAACAATCCTCTTTGAAGCGTGCCTGGTCCAGTGTCGTATTGGCTTCCTGAAAATCCCTGGCTATTGCCCCCGATGCAAGCTGCTGGCCATTTAAAGACAAGCCCTTCAGGTAACATTCAGCTTTGAAACGTGCCAGCTCCAGTACTGCCCCGGCGGTCTCATAATCCGTAATCACCTCGTCCGGTGTGACCTGCTGGCCATTCAACGGCAGGCCTTTCAGGTAACATGTCTCTTTGAAGCGCGCCAGCTCCAGTGTCGCATTGATGGCCAGATAACCCCTGGCCACTGTATCCGGCGTGACTTGCTGGTCATCCAACGCCAGCCCTCTCAGGTAATATTTCTCGTTGAAGCGCGCTACCCCCAGTCTGCCTTCCGGACTATTCGGGAAACCCTTAACCACCTCATCCGGTGTGACTTCCCTGCCATTTAACGGCAGGTGGTTCAGGCAACATTCCTGCTTGAAACGGGCTAACTCCAGTGTGGCATTGGCCGCCTGATAACCTTCAACCACCGCTTCCGGTGTGACCTTCTGGTTATTCAACAACAGACCTCTATGGCAGCATTCCGCTTTGAAGCGTGCTATCGCCAATGCCTGCTTGTTGCTTTGAACTGGTTCCCGGTTGAGTTCTTGCATGACCTGGTCTGCGGTAATCTTTTTATTGCCATGTAGAATGTTCTTCAAGCAAAGTTTTTGCAGGAAGAGGCCAGGCCTTAGAGAGCTCTTGTCATATTTATAATAAGCTTGAAGCACCACCGCCGAGGTCACATGACGCCCGTTTAATGGTTTTCTTTTCCAAAAGGCGTCCTCAATCCATTTGCCTTCATCCGGGGCAGTGGTTTTCCCTCTGTTAGACTGAAGATTTGATATTCTTTTACCGATAAATGTGCTGCCGGAGGGGGCAGGAATCCCGTTGGAACCGGTTTGTCGACCAACCCGTAAAACAGGCTTTGGGTGAGAGTAGGTTAATGCTGTCGCTTTCAAGATAAACCCTGCACACTTGGCTATAAACACCGCCTTTCGACCTTAATATGATTATTTGGTTCCATTTATGGTGTTGTGGGGGGAGGGGTAAACGTCCATCTATATCCAAAAAGTTGTTGATGGTGGTGAGGCGTTTGTCTTGTTTTGGGGGTGGCTTTGCGACAGTGGACTTGAATTGCTGGCCAACAACTTCGATGTGGTTTTTTTATGCTGCCTGTGCGGCAGTGAACTTCCAGTCCTTCTGTGCCGCTAACCGCATCATTTTCTAAGCTGCCTTTGCGGCAGTGAACCGGGAATTTCGGCTTTTGTCGATAGGGTCACTTTTCTAAGCTGCCTGTGCGGCAGTGAACAAAGACAATATGCACAAAGAGTAGTTGCTGCAAGGGTTCCATCGAAAAAAGGAAGAGTCACCCTATTTTTTAGAGTGAATTTAATTCATTGATTATAAATATATTTTTAGAGAGCAAAAAAAGGGTCTTTGAGTGCCGCTGGCGACAGTGGCTTCCTATAGGCATTAATGTGGCCGCGCTTTGTTATACACACAGACCCTCATTCCCAAGGTCCCGAGGCTGTTCAAGCCCTCCGAACATATTCCCAAGGACTCCCGTGAGAATGCATATCGAACCGCTGTACAAATTAGAACCTCCGTTTAACATCCATGATTCCGGTTAGAAATGGATTATTCCACATCCAGAAGGCTCCGGTATGCACTCCCACGCAAGCATGGGAGTGTGTATGGGCATTAGCGCTTTTCTGTACTAGAACTCAGGAACAGTGGCGTGATCCAAAGCCAGCCCGTAGCTGTTAAACTGGCCATCTACAGCCTTGGCTTTGTTATGGCGCTCTATAAACAGCAGAAAACTTTGCCCGTTGCTGCTGCTCTTGAGGCCAACATGAGGAAGACGAAGTGGTTTCGAGATTTGTGCATGGATAGCCTGCTCCAATGCCTCTGACCAGGTTCCCCGCTCAAGGTGGCGCTTTTTTTGCCTCTGGTAACGGCTGTTGCCCTTAGGTTGCTTCCGAGAGTAGCAGCTGTGTTTAGAGATCCCTTCAGGTATCACACTGACTGGTGTCAGCAGAGCGTAATCCCGGAGAACGGAATGATTAGCCAGCACCGAATGGAAGGCATCAATATCCACCTTTTTACCAAGGATACGTATTATGCCCCCCAGTGTGTGGTGTTGCCCGTAGGCTGGGAAAGCAAGACCGATTCGACCCTCATAGGTCGGCAGCAACGAGTGCAGTGCCTGCATGAGTGCTGATACCACAGTAGACTGGATAATCTCTGGGTTGGCCAGTGCTTTGAGCTCACAGTAGCTGTCCATAATTACTCCTTGCCGGATTCACCAAAGACGCCACCACGAATCAGGATAGCCATTACATAGTGCTGTTGCTCTACAGAAGGTTCTTTATCCTTGAGTACCCAGTTATCAAACAGGCTGTAGAAATCCATCTTTACCTTTGGCTGCCGGAACGCCATGCCCAGAGTTGTTACAGAACCATAAGGCTCAATGGCGATGGGCATCATTGCATCGTCACTGTACCAGGTATCAATGGTGCGAATAGCATTACCGACTTTTTGGGAGTGCATGCCGGCTTGACGTGTGGATTCATTGACAACATAGAGCTCTTTGCTCTTGGTTTTTCCTGTATCCAGTACCAGCTCCTGAGAAGGGTAAACTTCCTGACCAAAGCCCAGGCGGGCATGAGCTTCAACATTGAGAAGAATAAAATGCTCACCACTCAGACCAGAAGCTATCCATTGAGCGACAGTGGTGATTTCATCAGGCTGGTGATCAAAATTCTGCAAGCTCAGTTGACGGGCATTATCGATGGCAACACTCTTCTCTGTGCCATCAATTTTGCAGCGCACAATGACTGAAACCGACTCACTGCCGATACGGTTACGCCACAGCCAGCGGGCGTTAAGAATATTGGCTGCGTAACGCCTTGCCAGTTCTTCTACACCATGCTCCTGAATATATTGAGCAACCACTTCTTTCACCTTGGCCTGATAGGGTTGGTTATTACAGACACTGGGGGTGCCATCAAAAGGGATAACCTTGCAGGTGAAATTGACCTTGAGAGTGTCATTGTCATTATTCAACATGGCTACATCGACGGTTTGCAGGTTAGGTACCTGAATTTTTGCGTCCAGTTTGGCCGGGTCGTTAGCATCCTTGTTTTTCAGGCGATTGGAGATGGTGCCCCGAATGGATTTGGTGCGAATGGCAATCACAGACTCCTGAGGATGGTCCAGTTCACTATTGAACTGACTGAATACCCCATCGGAGATATCCAGATTACGTTCGAAGGCGAGAACTGAGGCTGTTGTTAATTTAGTCATTGCATAACTCCTTTGTTATCAGTTGCCACTTTGCTCAATCAGGTACAAGCCGTTTTCACCGGTTTTCATCCGCCAGAAGGCGTTATCCAGTGAGTTGAGGCTATAAGGGAAAACCCAGCGACCAAGGCTGTAGAGTGTCTCGACATACTGGCTTGGGTAGTGGGGAGCCCGACTATGTTGCATGGCTTCCGGTTGAAAAAGTGGTGAGATTGACTGATAGCCGACCGATATCGGCACCAGCCAGCCACGGCCATGTTTTACACTGGTCGTCTTCCAGTGCACGGTTGGTTCTTTGTCTTCACCCCTGGTGGGCCGCTGCTCGGGAATATGATGCAATATTGCCGTTTCTAGAAGTGCATCCAGAGCCGTTGCATCGGGTGATTGCTGTTGTAGCTGGTTGGTAATCTCTATCAGTTCCTGGCGGGCATCCACAAGAATAAAGGCCGGTGCCAAACGGGCTTTTAGTTGATCCAGATTTTCTGCCGGTACCAGCTCAACCGTTTTGATACCAAACACACTGCCACTCGCCATTCTCTGTTGCTGCAGGGTTTGGCTGACCCAGTGACAAAACGCTTGTTCATTGTCATTAAGCCAGTCTTCGTCATCGTAGTCTGCACAGCGTATGGGGAGGACCAGACTGATGGTCATATCAACCTTGCCTTCTTCGACTATTGCTGCGGTCTCTCCGTTTTTCCTGATTGGGTTGCGGCTTTGATTGAATGTGTAATCGCTAAACGCATGGGGACGATACCGCCTTATCCGGCACTCATGACTGGCGATTAATACGCCGTCAAACGTCAGGCTGACAGGAAACCGGATTTTACGTTCAAGAGCGTGAACAGCGCCCAAAAAGCCAGTCAGGGCAGGAAAGCCATAACTGAGGGGGCCGGAGATAGCGTTGGCACCTTGTACCTTGATCTGGGCAATATGCAGGTAGAAGTCCACATCACTCATGAAAATACCCCCGCATTATTTCGCTGGCTGGCTTTGATGGTTGCTTCCATTTCCCGTCGCCATTCTCTGAATTCCACATCGTCAAAGTCTGTGGCCTGTTTTTTGAATCTGGTTTGCAGCAGATTATTCAACCAGAGTGCGAAATCCTGCATAACGCTCTGGACCCATTCACCTTTTTCCCTCTGTTGTTTGAAGGCGGTTTGGTCCTCCTGGTTTGCCCGCAGAGGATCAAGCCAGAGTTTATGTGCCATTTTTAGCTGGTAGTTTTCACTCCATCCTGCCGGGAAGCTTTGTTGTACATAGGCTGCCATTTGCAGAATCTGGCCAAGAATCAGGTCGAGAGCCTCCTTGCGTTGATCGCGGATATCCTTGTTGCTGTTGGCAGCCTCAATGACCGCATACAGCATCTGCAGCCCTTCATAACAGTGATAAGCAAGACTCCTGCTAAAGAAGCTTTCTTGTTGTTTGCTTAGAGAAAAATCTTGCTGTCGGGAGTAGGTGGGTGGCAGGGATTCAAGCAGCAGGTTAACCCCACGCTGTTTACTGGTGAGAGAACTAATGTTTTGCGGATTTGAACCACCTATTTTAAGTGCTGCCAGGGATATTACAGAAACATAGGCTTTTTGCTCAACGCTCTTTTTTTTGCGATTGTCCCGGGCATTTTTGTTCTCTTCACTAAAGCGTTTACTGTATATCGTGCCAGAAAAGTTGTTGATCAGTGCCGAGGGGTACAACGGCACCAGGCAATGATAGTTATCCTCTGCTATCGCATTATTTCGGGGCCAAAGCAACTGTTTGTTCCGTCCTGAGGTTGTGGGTGAATCTGTTTGCGCAGCCAGCGAGGAATAAAATTTCTGCTGATATTGAGCAGAAAGTGTCGGATCAGTAGCAAAGGTTTTCTCCAGACCGGGGTGGTGTGCAAGGATTAGATCCCGCAGGAGGGCACCTTTTACTGAGATGTTAAAAAAAGCGACTAATGGTAAGGCAGCGGCATTGCCGTTGGCATCTAATGCTGAGGCTGATAAGCACTGGGTTCCGACAATACCGGCAGGCAGAGTTGAGGAAGGCCTGAAGTTTATATTATCCCCTTTGGAATCGGGGTGAACGCCTTTGGATATGTGGGTTCCGAATTTGATTTGCCCGGTATATTTGTTCGCGAGCGTCTCCATCCAGTTAGCTCTGTCATAGCGATTTATGAAATCGGTTATTTTATCGCTAATCTTTTGTGCTTGATCGCTGCCAGGCTCTGTCTTGTCCAGTTTCTTCTGTTCTGGCTCCAGCTTGCTCTGGAGCTGCTCTCTAAGATACTGATCAATAGCCTGGATGACGTCATCACGTGTGATTGACTCCATGGCTTCTCTTCACCTCTACTTGCTCAAAAGGAATGACAGTATATCAAATTATTTCTGCCATGCATGTGCGCTTCTTCATAAATTTATAAAGACCTACAAATTTTTATGGCTGTGGTAGACTTTCACTCTCTGCCGAGTAGGCAGCTCATAAAATGCAAGTGCGGTTCTTTACGCACAAATTACTGCCGAACAGGCAGACTCCTGAAGGGCTTTTTGGTAGAAGCCCTTCTTTGTATGACTTAGTTCGGCCAGAACCCAAACCATGGATGGAAGCACCAGCTCCTCTCTTGAGCCAATCGTATAGAAGCAAAGCGGATAGCCGTCTTTAGTGATGATTCGTTACTCAGTTGTGCACAGAGATCATCCAGTGCCGTGTGGTAATCACCGACCAGCCAGGGCTGGCTTGTGGTACTTTCCGGTACAAATTCCTGATAAGCAAACTTGCTGTTTATACTGTCCTGCCCTTTGGGGTTCTCCCAGGCTTTTTCTGCGTAACGGAATCGAATCCCTGAAGATGAGTCCTCGTCAGGTACCGCAACAACATCAACTTGCGGTATCGGATCATACCGAAATGGAGTCGCCCGCTGCATATGGGTGTTGGTCTGTGCTGCACTGTTGTGCTGCCAGAAGGCATTGACAACGTTGGTAACTGTTGCGTTGAGCAGATCAGCCATAACCGCGTGTTCAAGGTCGGCTAGCCGTTGGGTTGGCTGGAGATGATCGGGCCTGGCTATTCGAGGAATCGAATTGATATTGGCCAGCTGCTGATCAGTAATTAGGTCATCGGAGCAGCGATGACTGCTGAGAAGATGGTTATTGCTTTCGAATCCGGGCCGCAGGAAGGCGGGAGCGCCGACCCCCAAATGACTCCCGGCCTGCAGGGCTTTGATATTGCTATCAAGAATCAGCACATTGGCTTCGGTCACTACCTTGTCTGGTCGGTGTCGCCAGACTCGCCCAACCAGCTGAATGATTGAGCGCATGGATGATGGCTCAATAATGGCCCAGTCGTAATCGTGATCCCGACCCACTTC
Organism: Endozoicomonas sp. ALB115; assembly: GCF_049310245.1. Taxonomy (NCBI): domain Bacteria; kingdom Pseudomonadati; phylum Pseudomonadota; class Gammaproteobacteria; order Oceanospirillales; family Endozoicomonadaceae; genus Endozoicomonas; species Endozoicomonas sp. ALB115. Next base: position 80,545 of record NZ_JBLYZG010000017.1, read on the forward strand.
AGCCACGGCTGTGGCGAGTACGATAAAAATATGATGTTTTTTATCGCCACTGTGAACGGCGCTGGTAATTTCCGGATGGTCAAACAGATTCTTACCATTATTCCGGTTAAGAATGCGATCCAGCTTATGTTCCAGCCGACTGCGTAAAAAGAGCAATTGTCGGGCGTGATAACAGCAGATGTGCAGTTGAATATTCTCTGGCAACGGTGACTGGTACAGTGCTCTGGCCAGATCAACCATGGGATCAATATTGGCCATCCTTATCAGTCCAACACTGGCAGTTCTGTGACTTGCAGGGCAGGTTTCATGATAGTTGTTGTGCAGGCGCTTACAGGCATCGGTAATAATTTGGGCCAGAGTGCGGTTATGAATTTTTTCCTCCTCAGTTGCCCGGGGAAGTACTGTGGGCAGAATCTCTCCCACACGTTTCGGTGGCAGCGCATTCAACGCTTTCATACGCTTGCGAGTGAATTGTGTATGGCGTTCGGCAAAGGTTTGTTCGTTACTGCATGGCTCAATATGCTGGTTGAATTCATCAAACCATGCACAGTAGACCCCTGTGCTTTTCCCGTTCTGGTTGAGCTGCCATAGCTGGCGGCCTTTCTGGTAGGCTACATAGAGCCCTTGAACCAGATCGGGTGTCAGGGTTGCAGAAGAGAGCAGGACATTACTCCCCATCATACCTGCCATATGCACCAGACGACTCAGGGCAGGCAGATCATTTTGATCAAAGTCATCCGGCTCATCAAGAATAAGATCGCTGGTCAGCAGACGGAGGATTGGCACAATATGTCGTCCACCGCGCAGCGTTTCTGTGGCGCTGATAATGTGGTCAACAGTGCAGGAAACCACCGGTGCATAGAGCAGGTCGCTGGCCTTGGGGTCTTGAATAATGGTTCCCAGGGTTGATTTATCCAGTACACAGTTTTCGTAGTCGAGTTTATCGATAATCAGATCGTTGGCCGATTCACTGCCGTTATCCTCTGAACTCTCCTCTGCCGCCTGTTGTTGTAAATCAAACAGTGTGCGTTGTGCTGCACCACCAACCAGGATAGCCAGTTCGGTATCATCCAGGTTTAGTCTTTCCCGCAGGGCTATCCCTGTCTGAAGGGTCAACACCCGCAAGCCAAGGGCAATGGTAAAGCGGGGGCCTCGCTCGGGATCAGCGAGTGCGGCCATAATCCGCGCATTGCCCAAGGTTTTACCACAGCCTGTGCTGGCTAGGTTTACACCAAAGAAGCCTTGCTGACGAGCCTCTTTCTGATGTTTTTTTACCAGGTTCCAACTTTGGTTTTGCCACTGAAACCTTGGCGTTGAAGTACGTTTGGAAAATGGGCTGATATCTTCGAGGTATGGCAGTTCGTGGGCAAACCGTGGTAGTAATCGCGCAAAATCACTCGTAAACCTGGCAACCCCCAGTAAGTGCTCATCCAACGCTTGTTTTGGTTGTTTTGACTGGCGATCAGTATTGGCGATCAGTGATGTTGTAAGGCTTTGGTCGCCGGTGACGCGGCGTTTGTCATCCGCAGGCAGGCTGGAGTAGTTATGGTCACCCACCATAAGACATAAGCGTGCCAAATGCATCAACAGTGGATTGCTTGTTTCCGGTAAGTTCAATAGCGGAGGATGGTTCAATGCTTTAGTTGCCCAGCGCTTCACGGTTTTTTGCCACACCAGACTGTCTGTGGCCTGGGCGGAAAAACGCCAGAAATCCCCCGCGTCATTGCGTTCATTTTGCGCTTTTTCCGAGAAAACCCAGTAGTTATAAGCAGACAGTCGTTTGTAAAAGCGAGCAAGATCCAATCCCAAAAACTTGGATTGATGACGCAGTTTCTCCCTTTCTCTGAAATCATGCCTGTCATCACAAGGGAGGCGGTGGTGGGTAACTGTCAACCAGGCGACCAGTTTTGCCAATGGCGGGAGATGGGCGATGCCTTTGGATTTATTCTTGTGTGCATAGTCGTTGTATAGGGAGTCAACCCAATTGGGGTGCTGTTTGAAATAGACGGGAAGGTTGCATAATCTTTCCAGCCATTCCTTATCCGTCGTGCAGTCAGAAATCAGTGCTTCAAAAAGGCGAAGGGACAGCCACTCGTGACGGTAAGGGTCCGATTGTTGAGTCCTGGACTCCTTCAGTTTTCGCTGGAATCCAACCGTTGCTTTACCCAGATCATGCAGGAGTGCAGCGAGTACGGCAACAATCTGTATAGAGGTTGCCATAGTCCAGCTGTTTTCCCACTCTGTGCCAATCAGGGTTCGCCGGGTTTGATTGACTGGCACCAGACCTTTGTTATTAAAGGCATTGCGTTTGCCCACCACCCAAACCAGTTCACTGCGAGACCGTGACCGAAGCCAGTGGCAGCTGACTGCGGTGCTTTTAGTCGCTGTTTTCCGCAGCAGTTTTTTAACGGCGTTTAAACCATCCTGAGTAATAATGGTTTGCCAGGTGTTGTGACCAATTCGATCTGCAAAAGCATCCAGAACCCGTCGTGTTTTTTTCAGGGCATTTTTTTCGCACTGAGAGATAAAGGTGACCATCATGGCTGATTACTCCCAGTCAGATTTCAGGGCGATTGCTTTCACCTGGTCAAACATAACATCCAGGGCCTTATGATCCGTAAAAGCCTGCAAACACTGTTGACGGAATTCTTGCTCTGTAGCGCCTTCCTTTGCACAGATAAACGACCAGGGAAGAACCAGCGTATCTTTGATAAGATCAGCTACATCAAATACCAGGGCTCCCCGACGGGTTTTGCCGTGCATCACTGCAAAGCCGTGAGGGATGCCTAATACCCAAAGCGTGGTTGCTGCCAGTCCGTAAGCCAGATAATTACCATGATTCAAAAAGGCGTTGGCCTGATCTTCTGCGCTGCGTTCACGGGTAAATGAGCCATAACCGGTTTGCCGTGCTGCAAACTTATACAGAGTTTTGGTCAGCCGGGCCTCTGCCTGTAGCAAATCATTGACTTTACCTACCTTGTTGATGGTGCTTTCAGTACTCTCAAGCTCAGGCATGATGTTATCAATGAGAAAGCCTTCACTCTTAAGGTCTCGGTCTTTGCCCCAGATGGTTTTCATAAACTGAATTCTGCCGAGCTGCAACTGTTTGGCTGCCTGCAATCGTTTCTGGTCATCAAACCAGAACTGCATCCAGCCTTGCATGTATTCCGTGGGGCGATATTCACTTTGCGGCGATAACCATTCCACTTCATTTGCCATAAGCAAGGGAGTACCGCCGCCGCCACAAAAACCGATTAACACACCGGCAGAAGCCAGCATACGAACAGCAGCCTGGGTGATAGAGGTTCCGTTCCCCAATAGCAGACAGGTGGTATTGGCAATGGGGATATTCCAATACTGGTTATTATTTTTGGCTTCGGTGAGATAGAGCACCCGGCCATCCTTCTGCATGATCCGGCACTTTTCCAGGTAATAGATATTGGCCCTTTTTGAATGCAGAATTGCCTTAAGATCAGTCAACACCTCCATTGTGAGATACTCCTGTGCTGAACTCTGTTGTTCATTTTACGCATCAGATACTGACGGGTAGCAGAGATAAAGCGAAACGCTGCTTGTATTTTGATCAACTTATCTGCCTTGTTTTGCAATTTATGCTGCCCAGCTGGCAGGGTGAACCTTAGTGCATTGTGCCGGTGAGTGAATATTGATTCAATTGACCTGAGTTCTATATTTCACCCTTTTTTTGGGGCAAAAAAATGGAGCTTATAAATCAAGTGGTTACAGATAGTGTTATTTTTTGGGTCAAAAAGCCTTTTTAGAGTTCTATCCCTTTAAATACGGGGGAGGTTATACTCAAAACTCAGGTTCACTGCCGCACAGGCAGCTTAGAAATGACTGTCACTGGCATTTAACCGCAGGGCAAAGTTCACTGCCGCACAGGCAGCTTAGAAAACGACAACAGGGCAAGGGTTGAAGAAATCGCGGTTCACTGCCGCACAGGCAGCTTAGAAAAGACAGGCGCGGCGGCAACGTGGGAGGGAGCCGTTCACTGCCGCACAGGCAGCTTAGAAACTTGGATAGTGCCGGAATCCTGCCCCCACGGCGTTCACTGCCGCACAGGCAGCTTAGAAACTTGGATAGTGCCGGAATCCTGCCCCCACGGCGTTCACTGCCGCACAGGCAGCTTAGAAAGTGACGGTTATCAGGTTGCCAAGTGGCATGGAGTTCACTGCCGCACAGGCAGCTTAGAAAATATAAAACGCCAGGCCGTAACCGGCATAGCTGTTCACTGCCGCACAGGCAGCTTAGAAAGATCCGGGTACGCAGCAACGATCAGTTCATAGGTTCACTGCCGCACAGGCAGCTTAGAAAATCACCGGAGTTCGTCAGGGTGAATCTGCGATCGTTCACTGCCGCACAGGCAGCTTAGAAACCGATCCCCAAGGTGAAGGTAAGCCAGAAGATGTTCACTGCCGCACAGGCAGCTTAGAAATGTGGCTGGTATGTGGCCGAGTGTGATTATGGGTTCACTGCCGCACAGGCAGCTTAGAAATTGGAATGAAACCAATACATCAAAAACTATGTGTTCACTGCCGCACAGGCAGCTTAGAAAGTATTCAGTCCATTCCACCAGGGCTCTCAGTTGTTCACTGCCGCACAGGCAGCTTAGAAAGTGAACGATGCGGAGGAGATGAACGCCAGGGCGTTCACTGCCGCACAGGCAGCTTAGAAAGCCACTGATCCGTATCCCCCACCCGCTCATAGGTTCACTGCCGCACAGGCAGCTTAGAAATTCCATCACGCAGCCCCGGGCATCGGATTTCAGTTCACTGCCGCACAGGCAGCTTAGAAAGTAGACGCGAAGCAGGACCGAATCACCCGACTGTTCACTGCCGCACAGGCAGCTTAGAAAGCTCCCAGTCTTCCAGCAGAATGCGATAGAGGGTTCACTGCCGCACAGGCAGCTTAGAAAAGGCCACCTAATGAACGGATCGGATCTGTAATGTTCACTGCCGCACAGGCAGCTTAGAAAATGCAGGTTCTTTCTGGTGTGGCTGCTTCGCTGTTCACTGCCGCACAGGCAGCTTAGAAAATCTGGACGACGACATCAGCAGCGAGCGTGCGCGTTCACTGCCGCACAGGCAGCTTAGAAACGCAAGAACAACCATCTTGATATTCAGTTGCCCGTTCACTGCCGCACAGGCAGCTTAGAAATTGCTGCTGGTCTTGCCGGTGATCTGCCGGAGGTTCACTGCCGCACAGGCAGCTTAGAAATCAGTCAACGCCTTGCTGGATAACGTCGCACTGTTCACTGCCGCACAGGCAGCTTAGAAAAGAGTGACGCACGGGCTTATGTTCAACTTCGGGTTCACTGCCGCACAGGCAGCTTAGAAAATTACCGGTACCTGGAAAGACAGAGAGCAGTAGTTCACTGCCGCACAGGCAGCTTAGAAAGTTGCCCGTTTAACCTGTCCACTGCGATATCGGTTCACTGCCGCACAGGCAGCTTAGAAATGTGTTGGGACTGCCTACGGACGTTTCTTGTAGTTCACTGCCGCACAGGCAGCTTAGAAATGTGTTGGGACTGCCTACGGACGTTTCTTGTAGTTCACTGCCGCACAGGCAGCTTAGAAAAGAACCGGTAGCGGGGTAGATGCCGTGCCTGAGTTCACTGCCGCACAGGCAGCTTAGAAAACGTGAGTTCGATGCTCAGAAAGCCATAGGCAAACCTTCTGTCAGTGCTGTTACATCAATATGAGGCTTTCTGGGCTGCCGGGTATAAGC